>JAGDMY010000046.1 GCA_017860765.1 Chloroflexota bacterium
TACCAGGAGTTGGAGCAGGCCGCCGGTGAGCTGGTCGAGATGAATGTTGACCAGGTGGCCGCTTATCCCCTGTTCTATTTTCCTTATACTAAAATGGGAGAGTCGGCCAGGCAGGGCAACTATAACCTGCCCGGTATCCTCAAGAGAAGAAAGATGCTCCATATCCTGGAGGATATCTTTTACGCCAGGAGATATGAGAGGACGTCGGTCTGGGCATTTACCAAAACCGGAGTCTCCAAATATTGCTCGGTAACAGTGCCCCTTTATATTGGCCTCGGCGCCAGTGGAGGCTCGTACTTAAGAGATATTTTTTATCTCAATACCTTCAACGTGGCCGAGTACACCGGGAGGCTCGAAGCCGGCGAAATACCCATCGCTTTAGCCCTGGATCTCTCTACACGAATGCAGATGACCTGGTGGTTTTACTGGAGAGTCTATGAGACCAGCTTTAAGAGAAGGGATTTCCAAAAAAGGTTCGGAATGGAATTCAACCAGGTTTGGGGCAAATACATCAGGATGTTTTCTGCACTCGGGTTTATCAAGAAGGATGACGGCGATGAGATAAATCTGTCTGAGAAAGGGATTTTCTGGCTCCATGCTTTTGAAGACCTCTTCTCTCTGGATTACATCAGCAAACTATGGGGAACCTCCAAGGAAAAACCCTGGCCTGAAAGAGTAGTCTTATGAAGCTCATAAGGCAGGTCATTTATGGGACGTCTTACCTTATCAAGCATAGATTGAGGCTAAAGGTCCCTCCCCTGATAGCCGGTTTAACCATGACCAACCGCTGTAATCTAAGGTGCCGGCATTGCAGGGTTCCCGAGCGTGAGGCCGGAGACCTGAGCTTCGTCCAGTCCGCTGCTATTCTGGACTCATTTTATAAGGAGGGAGGTCGCGCGGTTTACCTCCAGGGAGGCGAACCATTTCTGTGGCACGATTCACCACATGATCTCGAAGATGTGGTCGAGTATGCTCATAAAAAGGGCTTTCTCACCGCCATTATTTATACCAACGGCACCCTGCCCATAGAAACCGCCGCCGATACCGTATTCGTGAGCCTGGATGGGCTGCCAAAAACTCACGATTATTTACGTGGAGAAACATTCAGCAGGATAATGGACAATATCAACAGGTCTTCAAATCCTTCTATTTTCATTAATTTTACAATAAACCGGTATAATCAGAATGAAATTGAAAACTTCTGTCAACTTGTCGCTAAAGTCAATAAGATACGCGGTATATTTTTTTACTTTCACACCCCCTACTACGGGTATGATGACCTGTACCTGGAGCCCGCTGCCAGGCGCGAAACCCTCGGCAGGTTATTAACCCTGAAAAGAAAATATAAAATATTAAACTCAGCAGCCGGCTTGAAATCTGCTTTGAAAAACGATTGGAGGCGTCCCCTGGACATCTGCCGGGTCTACGAAGCAGAGAAGGTGTATGCCTGCTGCAGATACTCTGGAGACCCCGCCCTATGCCAGGACTGCGGATATTTGAGCTATGCCGAAGTAGACCAGTCCTTGAAGTTGAAGCCCTCAGCTATTTTCAATGCGCTGAAATATTTTTAGGGTTAAATTCCCAACTCTTCGCCCACCAGGACCACATTGATCCGGCCCTTGTGCACTATGTCGGCCCCTTCGATAATCACGGTATAGCGGCAGATCCGGTTTTCATGGCTGCAGTCGACGCAGAGGCCGGTCCGCACGCAGGCCAGGGCGCCCAGTTCAACCCTCTTGTGTTTCTGGTAATGTCTGATGGCATTCAAGGGCGCTGCGATATCTCGAATGCGCTGCCGGGCTTCATCCTCGTTTTTCACGACTTTATTGACGCCAACCACCAGAATCACCTTGCGTGGCCCGAAGATCATCGCGGCGACCCTGTTCCCCATGCCATCTACATTCACGATTTTCCCGTCCAGCGTAATCGCATTGGAGCCGGTGATAAAGATATCGGCCGTGAAGGCCTCGCGTTCCATACGATAGCGGTCTTCTGGTCCAAAAACCATCTCGCCATCCCGGGTTCTTTTAAAGATGTCCACCAGCCTGTTCTGGCCCCGCTTTTCTATTTCATCCAGGACCCCGATCTGGTCAACGCTCATGGAGTCTCCCCGGACGACCACTGCTCCCGGCGGAATCATATCCATCACCGCCTTTAGCGCCTCAACGCGAGTAGCCGCATACTGGCCGTTGATATGCCTTTTCTGCAAATTCTTGATCACGGCTTCGGCACGCTCCCGATAGAACAATTGCCTTTCAAGGTTGATATCGGTTTCGTCTATCATCCCTGCCCCCTTTTCCTTTATTGACTCAAGACATCTTACCAGTCCCGGGGCATAATCTCAATATGCAGACTCAACCTGACATAATATCGGCCACTGCGTTACTAATAGTAGAGTACGAAAGGTAGGCATAAAGACTGGAATTAGGCGGTCAGATTGTAGTATAGTTGGAGGCAATAATAATGCAGGTTATCCAGTATGACTTATGCAGACTCTAACAGACCGCCTGGGATTGAAGAGGATAAAGAGCAAAAACTCATTAACCTCTACGGTGAATATTATAGCAAGGTGGCAAGGTACGCCTATGTGCGCATTGGAGACAAGGAAGGATCTGAGGACATTGCCAGCGAGGTCTTCGCTAAAGCCCTGGACTCCCTTAAGAACTATCAGGAGCGCGGACTGCCCATGCAGGCCTGGCTTTTCCGGATTGCCCATAACCTGGTGGTGGACCATTTAAGAAAAGTGTCCCAGCGTACGTTAGTACCTATCGATAAAGTATCCCTGAAGGATGAGCAAGACCCGGTCGAGAAAGCGGAGATCAACATCGAGATGAAGAGGGTGAACGAGGCCATGCAGGGCCTTACAGAAGATCAAAGGGAGGTTATCAGGCTGCGTTTCTTCGGCGGTCTGACTTCTGCAGAGACAGGCGGTGTTTTAAATAAGAGCGACGGTGCGGTACGCGAAATGCAAAGGGCGGCTCTGGAAAAGCTAAGGAACCTTTTAAATGAAAACCAGGCCGGGGGTTGAGCAAAAATGGAAGATAATTTAGATCGCATATTAGATGAATGCATAGACAGGATAAACCGCGGGGAGTCCCTCGAACGGTGCCTGGCTGATTATCCCCGGTATGCCCCGCAAATCGAGCCGCTGCTCCAGGCAATGATACAGACTCAAATGACTTATCGCTTCGTCCCCTCGGATGACGCTCTAAGAGCGGGCAGGCAGAGGCTTTACGCCGCGCTGGAGAAACGCAGAAAGGCACCCTTCTGGCGGCAGGTATTCGGCCGCCCGGCCATCTGGGCCAGCGTCGCAGGCGCTCTGGTGGTCCTGGCTATTGCTTATTATGGACTCAGACCGGTCCTCTTCCCTCAGGAGAATCCGGGGGGAAATATCGCCCAACCTCCACCGACATCTCTCCAGCCATCCCCGGCTTTCCCTGCGCAATATACTCCCGGGTCCACCACCCCGCAACCCCCTCCACAGAACACGCCCGGGACGACCCTCGAACCTGGCACACAACCTCCAGTACAATATATCGCACAGGCCAGGGCTGACGGCAATTTTGTTTTTCTCGTCAGCGATGAGGTAAATGCCATCGCTGACTTCAGCCACTTATATGTTACGATTGAAAAGGTCAGTCTGCTGCAGAGCGGCCAGTCGCCGCGTGCAATGGAGTTCACTCCAGAGGTGAAAGAGTTCGACCTGACACTTTTGCCCGGTGAGAAGACCCAGCAGCTCTGGCGCGGAGACATTCCCCAGGGCCAGTATAGCCGGGTGTCTATCGAGGTCTCCCGAGTGCAAGGCACCCTGTTGAACGGAGAAACGCTGGAAATTAAGTTGCCCAGCAACCGGCTGCACCTGGACCTGAATGACAAGTCTTTTGCGCTCAGTCCGGATTATGTGACCAGCTTCACCTATGATCTGACGGTTGTCAATACAGGGAATGCCAAAGAAGGCGGAAAATATCTCCTGAAGCCGCAAATTAATGAAAGCGGAGCTACCCAACAAGCGGTACTAAAGTCCGATAAGGAGAAAAAAGAGGTTTTAACTCCTGACACTCTTACGCCCTCGCCCGTTAATAACAGCAGAAGGGACTAAAGTCAACCATCAGGAGGTAATCTATGAAAAAAGCAATTCTCTACGGACTGGCTACATTTTTCGTGATCGTGGCAGTGGTTTTTACCGGTTGCGCGGCGCCCTCTGTCTCCAGCCCCGCCGGTAATGGATCCCCAACCTCATCCTCTCAGACCCAATCAATACAGGGCCAGGCGGGCAAATCAGGAAATATCGCCTCAGCTAACCCCTCCACAGGGAAGCTGGAGATAAAGGTAACCGATGCCCCGGCCAAGCCGGAAATCACCGGCATCCTGGTCACGGTGACCAGTATTGAAATCCATAAGGCAGGCCCTGAAGATGTTGTCCAGACAGAAGAGGCGGAAGGGACAACAGAAGGTACCGAGGAAGACCAGGAGGAATCCAAGGACAACGGCGGTTGGCAGACTATCGAGGTGGACAAGGATAACAATTCGTTTGACCTGTTCGCGGTCAAAGATAACCCCAAGACCCTGGTTTCAGCCTTTGCTGAAGCGGGGAATTATACTCAGATCAGATTGGTTGTGGATAAAGTCCTGGTGGACTATACCGACGAAGATGGGGAACATAACGCAGTAGAAGCCAAGGTCCCCAGCGGCAAGATCAAGTTCGTACACGCCCTGGATGTCAATCCAGAAGCTGCTACCGAGCTCTTGTTCGACTTCGACGCGGCTCAATCCGTGGTAATCACCGGCAACGGTAATGTGATCTTCAAGCCCGTCATCAGACTTTCAGTAAGCAAGGACCAGGTGGAGGATCAGGATGTAGATGATGAGGAGGAGACTGAAGAAGAGACTGAAGAGAATGCCCCGGAGGAAACACCGGACAACCAGGAACTGAGTATCACCACCCATAGGCTGGCTGATGGGATAGTAGGCACCGAATATAGCGCCGATCTAGAGGCACAAGGCGGGACCCAACCTTACGAATGGAGCGTTACCGCCGGTCAACTCCCGGCTGGCCTTACAATAATTCAAGACAAAATTAGCGGCGAACCCACCGCGGAAGGGACTTCCACCTTTACCGTTCAGGCCCTGGATGCGGACGGGGCGGCTGCTACCCGGGAATTCACCCTGAAAATTAAAAAATAAAGCATCTTACAGGGAGAGGAACAAGCACAAAGGGCCCTCGTCTTCAGCGAGGGCCCTTTAACTTGCAGCTTCTTAAAACAATCTAAAGCAGGCTGGTAAACAGGGCATAGATTTCATCATAGTTGTAGTCTCTGGGGTTGCCTTCTCTGGCGTAATCGTTGGAGTACTGGTATTTAATGATGTGAGCGCAGTCCTCTTTAGTCATCCCGAACTGCTTATTCAAGTTGCCCGTCTGTATCCCCAGGTCTTTCAGCAGCCTCTCGACCTCGTCGAACCACTTGTCCGAAGCCTCCATGCGGGTCATGTTGCGGGTATCCACTCCCATAAATTTGACCATCTCGGCGAATTTATCAGGATAAACTTCCTGGTTATAGCGTTCCACAGGTATGGTCAGGACCGCATTGGCCAGCCCGTGATGGACACCGCGCAAAACGGACATACCGTGTCCCACCCCGTGTACCAGGCCGACACCGGCGCCCATACACAGGGCTGCTGCTGACATTGAGGAAGCCCAGCAAATGGCTTCACAGGCCTTGTGGTTCATCCGGTTATAGGCGAATTCCCTCAGGTTCTCCGCCACCAGCTGGATGGCCCCGAGGTCCATATAGGCGGCATGAGGGGTGCACACCCTGGCGATATAGCTTTCGAAGGCATGGGCAAAGGCATCGAAACCGGACTGGGCGGCTAAATGTTTGGGTTGTATGCGGGCCAGTAGCGGGTCGATGACAGCTGTCGCAGGGGCGATGTTGGGGATTACTACCAGCTGTTTAGCCTTGACTTTAGTATTGGTGATGGCAGCACAACCGGTAGTTTCCGCCCCTGTGCCGGTGGTGGTATTGACAGCTATCTGCGGCACAGTGACCGGTTTATACTTTTACATCATTTCCATCCAGGGCGGGTCTATTTTGGCGGTCATATCGCAAATATAAACGCCCGGGTTAGCGGCCAGGGCACGGGCGCCTTTGCCGCAATCGTGGGAACTGCCGCCGCCGATGGAAACGACTCCATCACTTTTGGTCTCTACGAAGGCTTTGTAGGCAGCCTCAACCTCATAGTCCTTGGGGTTCGAGGTCACTTTATCGAAGACTTCCGTTGAGATCCCGTTTTAATTCAGAATGCCCTGGATTTCCTCAACTACCCCACAGCCTTTAAGCCCGGTGGTTACGATAAGAGCCCTTTTTATACCCACGAACTTACATTCATCTGCCACCGTCTCATGGGCCCCCCAGCCAAAGGCAATTTTCTGCATTCCCCAGGTATTACAATAGTTGATGGGGAATTGCTTCATCTGCTTGTTAATCACTCTCTCCTCCTTCTTCTCCGCCCGCCATTTTTTTATGGATAATCGGATACTCGAGTGGATTTCAAGACTATTATCCACTTTCCAACCATATTATTCAAACTTTGGCTCTTTGCGACGGGCATAGGGCCACTGCCAGAAGGGCAGCCGGGGGTATCTCACGCCCCGGGCGGTATTTCGAAGTCAGCACAAAGTTTGCCGGCATCCGACCAGCAGCTCTTGGGACTTTCTCTCATGATCACCTGTACCGTCTCGGCCGGCTCACCGATTCTGGTCAAAGCCTCGGTCATTTCTCTTGCCAATTGCCGCTTCTGGTCCAGGGTATGTCCTTCCCACATCTCAACAATTACTACCGGCATTTAAACCTCCTTATTAAATCAGAACGGTATAATAAATCATCCGTGCCCCGGGCGGGAATGAATTTGACTATATATGCTTGTCCTTACCTTCTTCTTTAATATTATATAAATAAAGACAGATTGACCAGTGGTCAATAGGACAAAAAAGAGGTCCCCGCACTTTCCTTGGCGGGGACCTCTTTTATCATGGCCATCAGGTTGAGGTGCCCTTTTTAGCTATGCTTGACCAGGCTTTCGAGCGAACCGGTTACCAGTACCGGGCTGCTGGCAGGTTTTCCCGAAGCTTTTATGGCCAGGACCGGTATCCGGGTTTCCAGGTGCATCACCTGGTCAGTAATGCTCCCCATTGCCCAGCGTACAATTCCCTGCCGGCCGTGAGTTGACATAGCGATTAGATGAGCATCGATTTCGCGCGCCGCCTTAACGATTTCTTCAGCCACCGTACCCACCGTGACCATGGTCCGCACCTTAATCCCTTTGCTGCTGATTTTGCCAGCTACTTTATCCAGATAGTGTCGCGCTTTCCTTTTTAATTCGGCCAGGTCTTCCTCATCATAGGGGAGCTGGGCTGCTTTATCTTCGGTCAGGTAGTTAAAGTTCAATTGTGAAACAACCTGAAGGAGGGTGATTTCATAATCATGTCCGGGTTCCATCCTCAGGACCAAATCCTCAATCTTGGGCAAAATCGCTTCACCAATCCTGGTGCCATCTAAGGGGGCTAAAATTCTCTCCTCCATTTGGTTCCTCCTCGGTTTATTCCCCTTTTCAACTTTATGCGGGCTGACCTTTTCCTCTTTATATTTATAGGATAAAGGTTAGGTCAGGATTTGACATCCGTCGAAAGGCCCGTTTTGCGACCTCATTCGAGCCTATTTTAAGATGGGAATTAGACCTATTGGAAACCGGTCTTAAGACCTGAAGTGATAAGTCTCCAGACCCCTTGAAGTAGGTAATAATACCTTATTGCGAACTCATTTTGCGACGTTTTTTTGGATTTCAAAGGCCTATCGGCGAGCCCTTCCCCCGTAGTACGAGGCCACAACGCCCGCTAACGAGAGACCGCTAAGGATAGCGAAGGTAATTCGGGTGCTGGTGAGAAACGTCGTATGGTACTCGGGAGATATAATGACTCTCCCGAGCACCAGGGCAATTACTACTGTGGCAATTCCCATGCTGAGGGCCCTGCCGACTCCGCCGAGCGTTCCGGCAACCGCGGAGGCTACGGCATAATATTTAGGCGTTACCGAACTCATTATCAGGTTGACGTTGGGAGAAACGAAAAGGGCCAGGCCAGTCCCCACAACTATCAGGGCGATTATTATTTGTGCTAAAGATGTGTCCTCAGAGATAAAAATGAACACCATCATCCCCAGAAGGGTTAAAGCCATTCCAGCCGAGGCGACTATCCGGGGCTCGATTTTCTCGGAAAGCCGGCCTACAAATGGGGACAGCAAGGCCTGTACAGCAGGCTGCGCCACCATGATAAACCCGGCCTGCTCGGCAGTCAGACCCTTAACGTATTGCAGGTACAGGCTTAAGAGGAAGATCAGGGCATACGAGCCGCTGGAGCAAATCAGGCCGGCTAAATTGGAGAATACGAAGGTCCTGTTTTGCCGGAAAAGACCCAAGTTTAATATCGGACTCGGGGTCCGATTCTCCCACCTTATAAAG
>JAGDMY010000271.1 GCA_017860765.1 Chloroflexota bacterium
TCCAATTCTAGAAGATAATTCCATTGCTTAAGTCCCCGGGCAAGACATCCGAAAGCCTATCGTAGAGTGGCACGGATATATGTTTAAAGGGCTAACGCTGCTATGGCATTAGCCCCTTAACCCGGGAACAATCCTGATGATTTTAGCCCTATTTAGTTAATTCAGACGTACAATTGGGGCAGCGGACGGCCTTGATCGGGATATTGGTATAGCAGTAGGGGCAATCTTTGGTGGTAGGAGCCGCCGGAGGCGCCGGTTTTTTGGCGGTCATTGATACAACGGGTCGGACCACAAAGAAGAAAACCACGGCCGCAATGATAAGGAAGCTGATGATCGTCAACAGAAAGGTACCATAGTTGATGGTTACGGCCTTCGCCGCAATAGCAGCTTCAGGGTTGGCGTAAGGTCCCGGAGGAACTCCTTGTTTGATTACCGCCATCAAACTGGAGAAGTCGATCCCGCTAAGGGCCAGGCCGATAGGAGGCATGATAATGTCTTTAACCAGGGACGCCACAATGGCTCCGAAAGCCGCACCGATTACGATACCAATGGCCAGGTCAATCACATTCCCCCTCAGGATAAAGGCTTTGAAATCTTTAATCATTCTTTCCTCCTAAATTATGTTAATTTCCAACATAGTATATTTTAAACAGGGTGTCAATAGATATCCATACCTGAATAACCATATTAGTCCATAGGAAGCCTGGTCCCGTTCTTTGAATTATCCAGACTTAACAAGCTATTTCCGTTGTTTCCAATTTACCTCATCTTCAAGCAAGATGGAAGGTTTCCTGTTCTAGAATAAAATTCTATTTGATCCCCGTTCCTCACCTCCCATTGACATATTCCACTTTAAAGAGAATAATTCTCACTTAATGGGCATATCCGGCATTAAAAAGGCCAGCCTGATTTTAAATCCTGGCACCTCCCAACCAGAAGAGAATTCCAGCGTATTTTGGTTTATCAGAATATTAGCGGCACCAAGGGGACTTATTTGAATAACTCTGGTTCGCCGGATGGGAAGAAATTTAGACAGGATAGACTTAGAACAGTTCTTCTGACCGTCTTGTGCCAGAGTTTTCAAGCTCTTTCCCTGGGAGGCATCGCCCTTCTGCTACCCGTTATTCGCCGGGACCTGGGTCTGAATTTCACCCAGGGAGGAAGCCTGGCGGCAGCCGCCACTATCGTTTATGCTCTAATGCAGATTCCAGCCGGATACCTTTCCGACCGGTTCAGTCCTAAAAGATTATTTATCATCGGCATTCTGGGTACCACCACACTGACGCTCACCTTCGGCCTGGTCACCGATTACTGGCAGGCCCTGGTTAATCAAACGCTCTCCGGGTTCTTCAGGGCTCTTCTTTTCACCCCGGGGATAGCACTGCTCACCGGTTGGTTTCCACCGGGCGCCGGGCTACTGCCACCGGCCTTTATCTGATCGGAGGCACCTCGGGCAGCGTCATTTTTAATATTATCGGCCCTATGATCGTGGCGGTTTCCGACTGGCGTATTTCCTTCATCAGTATCTCCTCATTGGGGATAATCTGTGCTTTTATTTTATTGCGCTTTGGCAGGGAGTCTCCCACTATGCCCCCGCGCAGAAAGGGCAATCTGCTGGAGGCCTGGCAACTGTTCCAATACCGGGTTATGTGGGTCTGCGGCGGCCTCCAGTTTATCAGATTTGCGACCATGCAGGGGATTGTCTACTGGCTGCCCAGCTTTCTGATGAATGAAAAGGGCCTGTCTTCCTGGTCTCGGTTCACAACCTGGTCCTGCTTATAGCGATAATAGCCCTTAACGCCGTTTTCCTGCAGATGTATTTCGGGCCGCTGTTTGCGATCCCGGTGGAAATACTGGGGCCCCGCAAGGCGGGAATATCAACCGGCTTCAGCAATCTTTTTGCCAATCTGGGGGGATTTAGCGCTACCTACCTTTTGGGGTCGCTTAAAGATTATACCGGCGTTTTCAAATATGGCTTTTATGCGATTGCCGCTCTCTGCTTTGTGGGCCTGCTATTCGCCTTGATTCTTTCCCGCATTCGAAGCCAGCAGCCGCCCTCTATTAATACTTGATGCAGCAGTGCCAGTCCGAAGTTGCCAGAGCTTCGATTATCCTTTACCCAATATCCTGCTGACCCTTTCCCAGATAAGACCACTGATTTTGGTCCTGGACAAAGCAGCGTCGATAACTACCCAGCGCTGAGGATCTTCTGAGGCAATTTTGAGGAAGCCTACCCGCACCTTTTGATGGAAAGCCAGGGTTTCTTTTTCAAAACGGTCGTTGGCTCCTTTCATTTTGCGTGATAGGCCTAATTCGGGGACCACATCCAGAAGAAAAGTCAGATCTGGTTTTAAGCCCTGGCAGGCGATGTGGTTAACCTCTTTTACCGTATCTAAGTCCAGCCCTCTCCCGTAACTTTGATAGGCAATCGTAGAATCGGCAAAACGATCACACAAGATGACTTTCCCCCCTTTTAAAGCGGGCTGGATAACCTCTGCCACCAGCTGGCTGCGGGAGGCATTAAAGAGCAACAACTCCGTTAAGGGTGACATGGGTGTCTCACAGGCCTGTTTCAATAAGGACCTGACCCTTTCCCCCAGAGGAGTCCCGCCGGGCTCATGGATCAGGATAGCCGGAATCGCTAGCTGGGTCAGCTTCCGGTAGAGAACCCGCGACTGGAGGCTTTTTCCGCACCCCTCCCCACCCTCGAAAGTAATAAATAACGACATGCTTTGGCCTTTATCTGGCAAAATTAAAGTTCAAACCCTAAAACAAGACATCGAGCTCAATAACTTAATTATCAAGAAAGATAATATTCTCTAAGTTTTGGCGCCCCGTTTGTAAATCCGGACCCGACGGTTGGGGTCCTTCCCGGTACTATCCGAAGGCAAATCATTTTGCTCTGCAACCAGATGCTGAAGGCGTCTGATATAGGCACTTTGAGGTCGAAGCTCAATTACCTGGTTGCCGCTTCTGACCTGATTTACCGCCGACTGGGCTTCTTCTATAGCGGATTCGATAGGGTCGTGGCGATGGTTATTAGGATAAATGGTATTGAGGAGCTGCCTAATCTGGTTGGGCGTGTTGCTTTTAAGCACATATATCGGGGTATTGGCTGCTTCAGCATCGGAAATTTTTTGCGGGCGATTGCGGTAATAGGCCTTGGAGGTGATAAAAATATCGGCAGCAGAGGAATTATTGACAATGTTCAAGCTCAGATGCATCTCGCGCGCCATCTGCTCCAACTTCACCCGGTTTATTCCAAAAAGATAAACCCTGGGTTGTTTTTCATCCCTGGCCCTCTTGCCTCTGACGGCCTTCTTTTCAATGCCGGAGGGCATCTCTTTAGCCGTCCGGACTTCTCCATTTTCGTCTGTCCAGCGGATTTCGGTCTCCAGAGGGAACCCCCTTAAAATGGAGTCCACAGCTACCGCGACATCCGGATGTATGGCGACCCTGTCCCGTTCCTGTATTTCCACCACGATGTTGAAAGTGGGGGGCGACATCCTCTCCAGAATGGATTTCTGGGTGCCTCTCCTTTTAGCTTCCTCATCACTCAGGGTTACCGTCTGAATGCCTCCGATAAGGTCCGCCAGAGTGGGATTGACTATCAGATTTTCCAGGGTATTTCCATGAGCAGTGCCAATCAGCTGCACTCCGCGCTCGGCAATGGTCCGCGCTGCTCTAGCTTCCAGTTCGGTGCCGATTTCATCGATCACAATAACCTGCGGCATATGGTTTTCTACGGCTTCAATCATCACCGCGTGCTGTTGGGATGGAGTGGGGACCTGCATTCTCCGGGCGTGACCTATACCCGGATGGGGAATGTCACCATCACCGGCGATTTCATTCGAGGTATCGACGATCACTACGCGCTTGCGCACATCATCTGCCAGCACCCGGGCCACTTCGCGGAGCATGGTGGTCTTCCCAACCCCGGGGCGGCCCATTAGAAGCACGCTTTTACCGGACTCAACCAGGTCTTCGATAATCTGAATTGTCCCGTAGACCGCACGGCCAACCCGGCAGGTAAGACCGACAATGGCGCCTTTACGATTGCGGATAGCCGAAATGCGGTGTAGAGTGCGCTCAATTCCCGCCCGGTTGTCGTCACCGAAACTGCTAACGCGCGAAACCATATACTCGAGGTCCAGTTGAGTCACATCCTGGGGAATAACCACCATCTCGCGTTGGAAAAAACGGGCTTCGGGGGGACGCCCCAAGTCCAATATCACCTCGACCAATTCGCTGAGATCAGCTTGCTCACCTAAAGTTCGCCGAATGTGATCGGGAAGGATATCCATTAAGGCATTCAGGTCATCGGTTATTACCTTTTGCAAAATATCCTCCGCAGCCTACCAACCACGCTTGGCCAGGAGTTCATCAGCAGGAATTTGCTTAATATCCTTGCCGGGCATCGCCTCGCCTAGACCTTTGGATACCTGTGCAATAATTTTGGCATCTTTATAATGCGTGGTGGCTTTTACAATAGCTTTGGCCCGGGCTGCCGGATCGCTGGATTTAAAAATCCCTGAGCCCACAAAGACTCCTTCG
>JAGDMY010000272.1 GCA_017860765.1 Chloroflexota bacterium
AGAAGAACTATCTACCCCATGTATGGACTTCACCAAGGGCTGCAGGCGCAGGGTCAGGAGGCCGGTGCCGCACCCGAAATCCAGCACCTCCATATCAGGGCGTAGGCGAACTGCATCCAAAATGGCATTGGCGATATTATTGGCCATTTTTACCCGACCGGCATTGTCGTCCCAGTTGGCAGCATCCTTGTCGAAATCACGCCGCTGATCGTTATCGTTCATCCCCATTCCCCCGTCCTTTTAGCTAATTAACCTTATAGGCTCATTATAGCCCATAATCAGTTATAATATATGGAGCGAAAATATCGGGAGGGAAGGTCGGGTACACCGTGAACAACACCACCTATCTGCTCAGTTTCACAGAAGGAATGCTGACCTTCATCTCACCCTGTATCCTCCCCCTGCTGCCGATATATTTTTTCTATCTGGCTGGGGTAGCCGAAAAAAAAGATATCCAGCGCGGCAAACTGCTCCTCAACGGGCTGGCTTTCGTGCTGGGGTTCAGTCTGGTTTTCGTGACTCTGGGAGCCACCGCTACCGGTCTGGGCCGCTTTTTACAGGGACACCTGGATATCTTCCGCCAGGTCAGCGGGGTGGTGATGATCATCTTCGGCCTGCATTTCATGGGGATTTTACGGCTGCATTTCCTGGACCTGGACAGGCATCTGGATTATGAGGTGGGTCAGCTTAATTTCCTGAAATCTATAGTCTTCGGGGTGGTTTTCGCTTTCGGGTGGACGCCCTGTGTGGGCATATTTCTGGGGTCAGCTCTGCTCCTGGCCGGAAATGCAGATTCACTTGGGCAAGGCATGCTGTTGCTGCTGGCCTATTCGGCCGGGCTGGGGGTGCCCTTCATCCTGAGCGCCCTGCTATTTGAAGTGGCCCAGGATTTCTTCCGGGGGCTGCAGAGACACGGCCGCTTGATCAGTGTCATATCGGGCCTGGTATTGATCCTGGCCGGCCTATTGATGTATGTCGGCCGAATCGGCACTTTGGGCGGAGGATTACTTTAAATCAAGGAGGAATGCATCCATGCAGAAAAACAGCAATTTAACCTTTTGGCTCCTCATCCTGGGTCTGGTCCTGTTTGCGGCTTATTCAGTATACCACCGCAGTCAGGTATTAGATGGGGTCCCTGCCAATACCAACAAGGTCGGAGCCAATGCCAGTTCCATCTCCCAACTGGCTCCGGAAATAGTATTACAGGATCTGCAGGGGAAGACGGTGAAACTATCTGATTATCGCGGCAAAGTTGTGGTCTTGAACTTCTGGGCCAGCTGGTGCCCGCCCTGCAAAGCCGAGATGCCTGACCTGGACCAGATTGCCGCTGAACTCTCAGTCGACCAGTTCGGAATCCTGCTGGCGGTGAACATGACCGAAGGCAGCCGGGAAACCGAATCCAAAGCTCGCGCCTATATCGAGGACAACCGTTTCTCCATGCGGGTTCTGCTGGATGAGGACGGCAATGCCGCCGACGCCTACAGCATCACCAGTATCCCAACTACCTTTATCATCGACCAGGAAGGCCGCATTAAGAACTATATCGTCGGCTCCACCAGCAAGGAAACCCTGCGCGCCCTCATCAACCAGCTCAGGTGAGCGTCAGTAAAAAAGGCACCCCCTAGGGGGTGCCTTTGAATCTCTTGCGGTACAAATAGCGCACGGTCAGCACTGGACTCCTCCGCAACATGCGGGGCCCAGAATAGCGCATAACTTGCCGGACCGCTTCCCGCTGCTCCGGTTTATAGCAGTGCACCTGGCACTGAGCACAGACTGGTTTGTTCTCGCCATAGGGACATTTATCCAGACGCTGCCGGGCATACTCCAGCATTTGCCGGCAACCGCTGCACAGCTCCGCCGGGGCGTTCTTATGCTGGCCGGAGCAGTATATCTGCAGCATCCTCTGCAAAGTCTTGAGTTCCAACCTCCGCGTAAAAGCCATGCCTAGTCCTTCGGCCTCCCCTGCGCCTGGTCTACCAAAGCCTGCAGTAATTTCGAGATCGCTTTGCGAGTGTAATCATCCGTAAGCCGGCCCTCGGCATCAAACTTGGTGTGGGCGCTCATGATGAATACTTCCGGTTTATTCAGCGGCTGGAGATTGAGGATCACACAGACCTGGCGCAGGTGGTACTGAGCCCGGGCTCCCCCCAGCAATCCGGGCGAGGCGCTCATGATAGCCAGAGGTTTACCGCTCCAACTGTTGTCTCCCCCGCGCGAACCCCAGTCCAGGGCGTTTTTCAAGACTGGCGGAATGGAATAATTGTACTCCGGGGTGGCGATCAGAATTGCATCAGCGGTCCTCACCTGGGCTTTGAAGTCCACCACCACCTGCGGTACCCCTTCCTTCTCCACATCTTCGTTGAAAAAAGGGATAGCGGACACATCCAATATCTCCAGGCTGGCCCCTTCCGGCAGCAACTCCTGAGCCGCCCGCAAAGACGCCATATTGAATGAACCACGCCGCAGGCTGCCCGTTAAACCAACTATTTTGATAGTCATCTTGCAACACCCCTTTTATTTATATTCTACTACAAAGGGGAGCAATCATCCCTGGGCACAAAAAAGCCTGTCTGTTGCCCGGTTCACTGAGGCCGGCCTGATAATGTTAGGACAGACCAGACAATTTCGTCACCCTATCTCCCCTTTTTGGCCACAGCCTATTGTTGATGGGCTGTGTTTAGAAGTATACTTGTGCCAAACTAAACATCTCCGATAATAGCAAACTTGGTGAAAACCAAGGACGCAAAGCCACGGGTCTAAAGCATCATTTGCCATGATCGCCGGGTTGCCGAAGAGGAAGCAGAGAATGGAACTGCATGCTTCGGCGTGCAGTTATTTTTTTCGGTGGGGGATGTAAAAAGAAAGGGAGGAAGACAGAATGAAAAAAGTATTGGTGCTCCTACTGGTCCTGACTCTAACGCTTTCAATGTCCCTAAGTGCAATGGCAGCCTCCGACAAATCCAACAACGGCAATGGAAACGGAAACAGTTCCAGCAAATCCTCCACCCAGTCCGATATGGACATGCTAAAACAATTCAAACAGGAAATGAAT
>JAGDMY010000047.1 GCA_017860765.1 Chloroflexota bacterium
GATGGTGATATCCCCGCCGGAAGTTACGGCCCGTCTTCCCAGGGCTTCAACCTCTTTGGCCACAGCGGCTAATTTGCCATCTTCAACCACCCGGTCCGCGATGAGGACATCCGCGCCATCGCCGGCCAGCCCCAGCGCAATCGCTCTTCCTAAACCTTGCCGGGCACCGGTAACCAGAGCAACCTTGCCATTTAGTGACATTTTTCATCTCCTTATCGTATATAATAAATAATGAAATCTTAATCCGATATCAGCCAGATTGGGGGTGAGATCGCCTAAAGATGCAACCTTAAAATCATCCTTATTCTAACATATGCTCACTCTTTTTACTATATTACTATCCGTTTTTTGCTTTTAAGGCAGCCCGGTTGGGGGGTGGAAAAAACTGGGGACTTGACAAAAGTAAAAAAAAGGTTCTATAGTATTGTTCTGTAGCAAAGAGGTTGAGGCTTTGAGAGTCAACAGAAGGCGTTCTGACATCGAAATTATAGCCGAGATGCTAAAAGTCGGCGAGAATGGCGCTGGCAAAACTGAGATCATGTACAGCGTGAACATGAGCTATAGCCAGATACAAAAGTATTTGGGGTATTTGCTCAGTGAAGGTTTTATTGATACTATTAAAATCGGTAATCCGTGTGTATATTATCGCGTTACCGAAAAGGGTCAGAAACTCTTACAACTTCTGGGTACTGTCAAGGAAATGCTGGGTTTGGATGACTATATCCTGTAATTAAAATAGATAGCACTGAGAATGGCCTGACATCCAGGCGCCCCGGGTTATTCAAAGTTAGACAATAGAGGAATAAAAATGTCTGAAAAGAGAATGCTGATTATTGATGATGAACTGTTGCGAAAAATTGATGCCAACCGCGGCGAATTGAATCGGGCAGAGTTCATCAACCTTCTTATCGATAATCAGCTGGGTGATAAAGGAGATGGGGCAGCGGTCTCAGAACAATATATGACCAGGGAGGAATTTCAGGAGTTCTCTCTGGGAATGAAAGACCTGCTGCGGCGTTTCCTGGACTTCTTTATCAGTTATGGCCTCGAGTTGGGCTCTGAGCCCAAAGACAGCACTTTTGCCGAACTGGTGCAGAAGCTGCAGTCTTTATCTGCCAGCTCAGGCAAGCCTAAACTCTCAAAGTAGCCCCGAAGCATCCTTCGGCTGCTGTGCTTGCCGCTTAGTCCCCTTCGATAGAACAATGTTCTAGAATCCAATAACTTCCCAAGTCAGGATTAATCTGTCATTCTAGGCATAGGTGAAATTTTGGAGAATGACAACTTTGATTTGGGGGTTGCGTGCCGAAGGCAGTTGATCTACTCAAGCAGGGCCGAAATGAGGAACTCTGGCAAATGTGCTGTGGTTATCTCAGTCTGGATATTGAGCAGTTTATGGCTGTTCAGAAAAGACTATTAACAGGCCAGATAGGAGTCCTTAATCGATCCGGAATCGGACGCAAAATAATGCAGGGGCATCCCCAAACGGTGGATGAATTCAGGCAGGAAGTGCCTCTGACTACCTACCTCACATACTGCCCTGAGCTATTGGAAAAAAGAGAAGACGTCCTTCCAGAGAAACCCAGGGAATGGGTTCATACCTCGGGCCGCTCCGGGGAATATTCCTGCAAGTGGATTCCGATAACCGCTTCGTTTGCCAGTGAGTTAAGTCCGATTCTTTACGGCATCGGCATGCTTTCCTGCTGCAAGGGATACGGAGATACTTCCAGGGTAGTGGAGCACCCCAATTTTATTTATACTGTTGCTCCGAGGCCCTATATGTCCGGTGCTATGGCTTTCATGCTGGATGAGCAAACTCCATCCTCTTATCATCCCACCCTGACCGAAGCTGAAAATCTACCTTTTGAAGAAAGAATCAGATTGGGTTTCGATAAAGCCTTGTCCTGCGGTGTGGACTATTTTTTTGGCTTATCTCTGGTGCTCACCTCGATTGGAGATAGATTTAGCTATTCAAACAGCCACCCGGATCTAAGACCGCTGATTACCCGACCCAGGGCCCTGCTGCGCCTGACGAAAGGAATGGTCAAAAGCCGGATCGCCCACCGTCGTTTGCTGCCCAGGGATTTGTGGAATATCAGAGGAATCGTTACCGGTGGTCTGGACAGCTCGGTTTACAAGGAGAAAATCAAGGAGTACTGGGGCAGGTATCCACTGGATATGTATGCTAACACCGAAGGCGGCGTCATCGCTACCCAGACCTGGGACTACGACGGCATGACGTTTGTCCCCAACCTAAATTTTCTGGAATTCATACCAGAGAAAGAGCATTTTAAATGGCAGCTGGACCATAAGTATCAGCCGAAGACCGTTTTGCTGGATGAAGTCAAAGCCGGGGAGTGCTATGAAATCGTCATTACTAATTTCCACGGCGGGGCCTTAGTGCGCTATCGTGTGGGCGATATGATTCGCATCACTTCGCTGAGGAACAATAATCTGAATATCGGCATTCCTCAGATGGCATTTGAGAGGCGGGCTGATGATCTTCTCGATTTTGCCACTATCCGGCTCAGCGAAAAAGCTATCTGGAAAGCGATCGAGGGCAGCGGCCTGCCTTACCAGGACTGGGTAGCCTATAAGAGTCCGGGAGACCTGACCTTAAATCTTCTGATTGAGCCTGCCGGGGACCGCCAGATAAACGAAAAGGAATTAGAGAATACCATTTACCATCAAATAATAAAGGGTGAGATTGAAGCCTTTGCCAACCAGGCTCACCAGGATGCTATCAAGGCCAGCAAATTAGAAATAAAAATCAAAATTTTGCCACGGGGTTCCTTTGCCGACTATACCGCTCAAAAGAAGGTTGAGGGGGCCGAATTGGCCCATCTGAAGCCACCCCACATTAACCCCCCTCCTCAAGTTTTATCCAGGCTCTTAGCCCAAGACGGAAAACCGGCAGAGTCTGCCATTAAAGCACCGTCGCAGAAGACTTCCGTATCAATAGGGTAGTATTTTAGTCCTGCTTTGGCCGATTTCTTGGTCATAGTGCTTGACAGCCGTAAGTATTTAGGCCGATAATTGGCTCTGCATGAATATTTATGCTTTTATACCTTTAATAGCCACCATCGCATATATCCCTCTGCTACTCACTACCGCCAGTGTACGACCCTGGAAAAGGCAGCATCGGCTCTTTTTCTTATTTCTGGTGGCAGCCTGTCTGTGGAGCCTGAGCGACTACGTTCTGCGCAGCCAATTTTTCCCGGCTGATTATAACTACTTATTGTTTCAAATATTGATGGTCGCCTTTGCCTGGATGGCAGTCCAATTCCATTCTTTCATTTCATCCTTCTTTCCTCCCGAAAGAGGCCGCTGGCTGCCCTTTGCCTACGGTTCGCTGGCTGTAATCGCGGCATTGGCGGGTCTGGGTTATCTGCCGCAGAGCGTGGTGGCCGAGGGAGACAAGTTGATCCCGGACTATGGCTGGGCCCTCTTTGTGGTGCTGGCCGCGCTTCTGGTCTTGCTATTGCGGAACATACAGGTATTGTTGCCCCGGCTTAAGAACCAGGAAAACCCGGTGATCACCAATCAAACCGTATCACTGCTTTTGTGCCTGGGTGTGCTGGTGGTTTTCTTGCTGATGGCCGTTTTCCCCTTTGGAAAGGAATTTCCGGTTAGCCATGTCGGCAATATTATCAATGCAGTGATCCTCAGCTACGCTGTAGTAGGACAGCAACTGGTAGATATTCGTTTTGTCCTGCGCCGGGGCCTGATCTGGCTATCGATTGCGGTGATCGGCCTGGCCACTTTTTGGGTAGCGCTCCTGGCCTTATATGCCATTCTGCATCTTGAGCTGACCGCCGCTTCAATGTTCGCGGCTTCGGTCTCAGGAATAATAGCGGTCTTTATTATCTACCGCTTGAGAGACCTGATAAATCGTTTCATGGGCAAAGCTTTCCAGGGGGAGAGCTATAATTACCGTGAGAAACTTATCGACTTTGCCAACAAGATTCATAACGTTTTCAGCTTGCGGGAACAGGGCGCAGAGCTTTTAACTCTGGTGACTCGGGCCGTGGGCTGCAATAAAGCTTGCCTGCTGTTTCGCAATCCCAGTGGAGATTACGAAGCTCAGGCCACGAAATTTTCCGCCAAAGAGGACCCGCTCTCAGGGTTGGTTTTGAGAGGAGATAATCCGGTGGCGGAATACTTGAAGCGTGAGCGCCGACCCTTGACCCGCGAGAGTCTGCTGATTTCACCTGAATTTCTCGGACTCTGGCAGCAGGAAAAAGCGGAAATCGACAACAATCATCTCGCCCTCTTCATGCCCTTAATAAGCCGGGATAGCCTGATAGGCATACTGGTCCTGGATGATAAGAAGGCCGGCCACTATAATCTGGAGGATTACGGACTCTTGCAGGATGTTACCAACCGGGTGGCTGTGAGCATGGAGAAGGAGTATCTCCGGGAACAGCTTAAAGAACGCGAAGAGGAACTATCGGTCATCAACCGTTCTAATACCATAATCTCCTCCAGTCTGGATATTCAACGGATATATGATAATTTCATCAAAGAGTTAAAACAGGTAGTGGATGTGGACTGGGCTGCCATCGCCGTAATTGAAGAGAGCGAAATATACTATATGGCCATTTCCACTGAGATTGGCTCTCCCTGGAAGGTTGGAGAGCGGATACCCTTGAAGGGTTCGGCAGTGGAGTGGGTAGCCAGCCAGAGGAAGCCTTTGATTGAGTCTGATATTGCGGCTGATCCTAAATTTGCCACCTGGAAATATTATCAGCAGCATGCCATTCGCTCCATTGCCTATTTACCATTAATGATATCCAACCAGGTGATTGGCGCTCTTACGGTGGCCAGTCGCAAGTCTGCGGCTTATAATGCCAGACATCTAAAACTTCTGGAACAATTGGCTTCGCAGGTCGCGATGCCGATAGAAAACGCCCGCCTTTACGCCAAAGCGGAGCATCTGGCTCGGGCCGATAGCCTCACCGGACTGCTAAACCGGCGTTCACTGGATGAGATACTTCCCAGCGAAATAGGCCGCCATTCTCGCTACGGTGGCGTTTTTTCTTTGATAATCCTCGACCTGGACTCCTTTAAATCCCTTAATGATAATTATGGACACCTGGCAGGAGATGAGTTGCTGCGGCAAATAGGCATCATCATGAAAAATACCATCCGCGAGGCTGATCAGGCTTTTCGCTATGGTGGAGACGAATTCGCTATCCTTTTACCGCAAACTTCACTGGAAGCGGCCCTTAAAGTCGCTGAAAGAATTCGGCAGCAAACTTTTGCCCGCATTGAAATCGGTTCGATACCTATCAGCATTAGCCTGGGCCTGGCCAGCTGGCCGGCAGATGGAGTAACTACCAACGACGTCATTGCTGCAGCTGATGCTGCCCTGTATCAGGCCAAACGGAGCGGAGGGAACCGCAGCATTTGTTTTTCGGTCAATCTGCATCCTGCAGAAAAGACCAAAATCCTCGTCACCGAGAATCAGGATAGTGGCGGGTTAAGTGCTATCTTTGCTTTAGCCGCCACAGTCGACAGCCGGGACCGCTTCGTCCACAATCATTCCAAGCAGGTACACGAATATGCTGTGGCCATAGGTGAAGAATTAGGCATGAACCAACTCGAAATTAACCGTTTGGGGACTTGTGCTTTACTTCACGATGTTGGCAAGATCGGTATCAGCGATGACATCCTTAATAAAAAGGAAGTGTTGACGGATAAAGAGTGGGAAACAATTAAATCTCATCCTCAGCTGGGGGCGTCGATCGCCAGCCACTCTGTCCAGCTTACTCCGTGTATTCAGGGCATCCTGCACCACCACGAGAAATATAATGGCGAGGGATACCCGGATGGGCTGAAGGGAGAAGCCATACCTCTGGAAGCCCGCATTCTGGCGGTCGCAGATGCTTTCGCGACCATGACCTGTGCCAGGGTATATTCCAAGACCTTAACCTGTGAGGCAGCTATTGAAGAACTCAGAAATAGTGCCGGTAAGCAGTTCGATCCGAAGCTGATTCAGGTATTTTTAAATATCATTCCAAGGATCATCGCCTCCCCTGAAAAAATCAAAATAGGAGATAAGAATTAAACTGGCTTGGTATAAGCCAGATTTTGGAGGACCGAAATGGACGAGAAAATTCAGGTTTTTATTATCAGCCAGCAGGCTCTATTCCGTAACGGGATCCAGCATTCCCTTTCCAGCCTTCCTGATTTGACGGTGAACGGCGCATCTGAGATTAATGAAGGAGTGCTAACTATCATCGATAACCTCCCTCCGGATGTGGCGCTGGTGGATATTGATGGAGCTCCAGATGCCGGGCTTAATTTGGCCAGGAAGGTCAAACAGCATTCACCCAGCATCGCCATCGTGGTTCTGGCATCCAATCCCAATGATGAGCAACTTTTTGAGGTCTTAAAGGGACAGGCCGCATCTTATCTTAGCAAAGAGACCACCCCTGAAAGACTGATAGAGACAATCCGGCGCGTTGCTCGTGGGGAGCACCCTATTAACGAAAGCCTGACCACTCGGCCCAAAGTGGCAGAGCAGGTGTTATTACAATTTCAGGAACTTTCCCGGCGCACCGAGGCGGAAGCCTTCCTATCGCCCTTGACTCCTCGAGAAATGGAGATCCTGAAGTTTATCGGTCAGGGCTTCTTGAATAAACAAATTGCCGCGGAGCTGGGCATCAGCGAACAGACGATTAAGAACCATGTTACGTCCATTCTGCGCAAGCTGAACGCTAACGCCCGCACCGAAGCCGTGGTTCTGGCTTTAAAGCAGGGTTTGATTACAATAAAATAATTGCCGAAAGGGATCGTGGATATTTCCCAAGCTGCTGAGCTGTAATTATTCCATCAGGCTCTGCAGCTTGTGTTTTTTCTGTAAATGGGTTCGGACCTCTATAATTTTAATCCGCATAAGAATTTGTCAGGGAATTGAGGCTCCACATTGTATTTTAAGACAGATTATGTTATATCTTTAATATAACCATCGAAGAGTTTACCGCTAGGGGTGCACAGGCTGAGAGTCTCGATTTTATCGGGACAACCCTCGTGAACCTGAACTCGGTAATGCGAGCGTAGGGAAGCGGAGTTAAGGAGACCAGGGTATCGCTACCGCCGCAGCCCTGGTTTTATTATTTAGGAGATATGCCAATGACTCAATTAGAAGCAGCCAAATCGGGGCAAATCACCCGGGAAATGACCCTGGTAGCGGAGCGCGAAGGGCTGGAGGCCGAATCCATCTGCCGGGGAATCGCTCAGGGCCTGATAGTTATTCCTGCCAATATCCATCATGCCAATCTGGTGCCCTGTGGTATCGGCAAGGGGTTGTCAACCAAGGTTAATGCTAATATCGGGACCTCTTCCGATTTTGGCAATATGGAGACTGAATTACTTAAATTGAAGACCTGTCTGGAAGCCAGGGCGGATGCCGTTATGGACTTGAGCACCGGTGGGGATATCCCGGCCATCCGGCGCGCTATTATGGGCGCCTGTCCGCTGCCGGTGGGAACTGTGCCCATCTATCAGGCCGGCATAAACAGCATGGCTAGAGAAGGCGCCATGGTTAAAATGACCGCGGAAGACCTGTTTGCCTCTATTGAGGAGCATGCCCGGGATGGCGTGGATTTTATTACTGTCCATTGCGGAGTGACGCGATCGGCTATAGCCCGTTTGAAACAGCAGAAAAGGGTGGCCGACGTGGTCTCCCGGGGAGGGGCTTTACTTATTGGCTGGATTCTGCATAATGAGCTAGAAAACCCCCTTTATGAACAATATGACCGGCTTCTTGCGATAGCGCGGGAGCATGATGTGACCCTGAGCCTGGGGGACGGCATGCGCCCGGGCTGCCTGGCCGATGCCACAGATAGGGCCCAAATCGAAGAATTATTGACGCTGGGTGAACTGGTCCAGAGGGCCCAGGAAGCCGGTGTTCAGGTCATGGTCGAAGGGCCGGGCCATGTGCCCTTAGACCAGATTGAGACCAATGTCAGGCTGCAGAAAGCCGTTTGCAAAGGGGCGCCATTTTATGTCCTGGGACCCCTGGTAACCGATATAGCGGCGGGCTATGACCACATCACCGGGGCTATTGGTGGAGCTATCGCGGCAGCCGCTGGAACTGACTTTCTCTGCTATGTCACACCTGCCGAACATCTTTCCCTGCCCGACCCCGAAGACGTCAAACAGGGCATCATAGCTTCCCGAATTGCGGCTCACGCGGCGGACATAGTCAAGGGCGTGAAAGGGGCCAGAGAATGGGATTTGAAGATGTCGATGGCACGCAAGAGGTTGGACTGGGAAGCGCAGGCCCAATTATCCATTGATCCCTTGCATTCCCGGATGGTCCACCGCCAGCATACTTCTTCCGGCAAAGCCTGCAGCATGTGCGGCGGTTTCTGCGCTATGGCGCTGGTAGAAGAGTTTCTGGGGATCTCGGCGCCGCGTTGCTGAAGTAATTCTGCCGAAGAATAGTCCGTTGCTTTCGGGCAAAAAACCAGTTAAGCGGGCGTGAAA
>JAGDMY010000273.1 GCA_017860765.1 Chloroflexota bacterium
ATTTGGATTGCCCTTTACCTTTCATTCCTTTCCTTTTAAACTAATTGAGTACCATATATTCAGGGGTCTATCGATGAATGCCACTGGCAAATCCCTTCATTTGAGAGTGCTGGAGGCCGGTCTGCGCCTGGACAAATATATCAGCCAGGCCTGCCCGGAACTGTCCCGCACCCGGGCCCAGAAGCTGGTTGAGGATGGTCAAATCACGGTCAACGGCAAGAAGGTCAGGTCCAGCTTCAAGCTGCAGGCCGGGGATGCCGTGGATATCCTTATACCGCCCCCCGCGCCCAGCACCCTGGCCCCGGAAGCCATCCCTTTAAAAGTCCTCTTTGAGGACAGGGACCTGATGGTGGTGGACAAGCCGGCCGGACTGACGGTCCACCCTGCCCCTGGACACTATACCCACACCCTGGCTAACGCCGTCCTGGCGCTTCTACCGGGTTTGGACGCCGCCGGGACCGACCGCCCGGGCATCGTTCACCGGCTGGATAAGGACACCTCCGGACTGATCCTGGTAGCCAAAAATCCCCTCGCCCACATGAAGCTGGCCGACCAGTTTAAAAGCCGCTCCGTTTCCAAGGTCTATCTGGCCCTGGTCAAGGGGCGACTGTCTCCTGATAAGGGGGTTATCGAAGCCAAGATCGGGCGCGATCCCCGGGACCGACAGCGCATGGCGGTGGTCACCCGGGGCCGCGAAGCCCGCACGGAGTATGAAGTTTTAAGATACATAGATAACCATACACTTCTGGAGATCCGGCCCAGGACCGGGCGCACTCACCAGATCCGGGTCCACCTGGCCGCCATTGGCTTCCCGGTCATCGGAGATGCCACTTATGGACTTAAATCGGACTATCTCTCCCGGCAGTTTTTGCATGCCTCTAAGCTGGGCTTCAGATTGCCCTCCAGCGGCGAATACCGTGAATTCGAATCCCCCCTCCCCCCGGATTTAGTCAGGGCGCTCGAACTAATAGCCGAAAAAGGCCGGAAATGAGATAATATGATAGTAAAGCAGAAAGGATTCTGGAATGGATAAACCGGTCCGGGTACGTTACGCTCCCAGTCCCACAGGCTTCCCTCATGTGGGCAATATCCGCACAGCCTTATTCAACTGGCTCTTTGCCAGGCACACCGGCGGTCAGTTCATCGTGCGCATCGAGGATACGGATGTCGCCCGCACCGTGCCCGGTGCCGTGGAAGCCATTCTGGATGGCCTGCACTGGCTGGGGTTGGACTGGGATGAAGGCCCGCAAATCGGCGGCAGCCATGGTCCCTACTTCCAATCCGAGCGCCTGCCAGCTTATCAGGAGGCCGCCGAACAGTTGATCAAAAACGGCTACGCCTATCGCTGCTATTGCTCTGCTGAAAGATTGGAAGCCATGCGGCTGGAGCAGCAGAAACAAAAACTTTCCTTCGGCTACGATAGACACTGCCGCGGTCTAACCGCAGCTGACTGCGCTCAACTCGCCGCTCAGGGCCTCAACCCTGTTGTCAGATTTAAAACTCCGCTGGAAGGGCAAACTCGCTTCCAGGACCTTTTGCGGGGCGAGGTGGTCTTCGAGAACGGCACCCTGGATGATTTTGTTTTGTTAAAGTCGGATGGCTATCCTACCTACCACCTGGCCAATATCGTCGACGACCATTTAATGGAAATCTCACATGTCCTGAGGGCCGAAGAATGGCTCTCCAGCACCCCCCGCCATATCCTGCTGTACCGGGCTTTTAACTTTCAACCGCCTTTATTTGCCCATCTGCCAATGATACTGGGTCCCGACCGCAGCAAGTTGAGCAAGCGGCATGGCGCGACTGCTCTGACAGAGTACCGCGATCAGGGTTATCTCCCTGAGACCATGGTCAATTTCCTGGCGCTTCTGGGCTGGTCGCTGGACGAGCAGAGCGAGCTTTTCACCCGTCAGGAGTTAATCGAGAAGTTCTCGCTGGAGCGGGTCAGCCGCACGGCCGCTATTTTTAACAGGGACAAGCTGGACTGGATGAACGGGGTCTATATCCGCAGCCTGCCGGTTGACGATTTGACGGGCAGGGTATTCCCCTTTCTGGAAAAGGGTTTACCACCCGAAGTCAGGCGGCCTTTAGATATCGACTACGTTCGGCAAATTGTGCCTCTTATGCGGGAGAGGATCAGCACTCTTAAAGAAGCTGCCGCCTATGCCTCATTCTTCTTTTTGGATAAACTGGAATATGATTCAGCAATGCTTCCAGGTAAGAAGATGACCCCAGAAACTGCCTTAAAAGCTTTAAAAGGAGCACAGGAGAAACTCACTGCGCTGAAAAGCTTTAGCCCCGATTTATTGGAGGATACTCTCCGGCATCTGGCTGATGATCTGGGGATAAAGGCGGGACAGCTTCTGAATGTGCTGCGGGTAGCCACTACCGGTCGTGATGCCGCGCCGCCGCTCTTTGAGACCATGGCGGTATTGGGCCGGGAAAGATGCCTGCAAAGAATAAATGCCGCGCTGGCGAAACTCCCCGGAAGTTAACGTCGGCGAATCCAAAAAGAAATACACGGAGGACAATATGAATGTACCTGACTCAACTGCACCCGGTGATTTTATACGGGATATTGTCCGCCGGGATATCTTGAACAATAAAAACGGCGGACGGGTGCAGACCCGCTTTCCGCCGGAGCCCAACGGTTATTTGCACATCGGACACGCCAGGGCTATTTGGATTAACTTCGGTATCGCGCAGGAGTTCGGGGGCAAGTGCAACCTGCGCTTCGATGACACCAACCCGGTCAAGGAAGAACAGGAATACATCAACGCCATTATGCGGGATGTCCACTGGCTGGGCTATGATTGGGAAGACCGCCTGTACTACGCTTCAAGCTACTTCGAGCAAATGTACCAATATGCTTTGCAGCTTATCGAGGCCGGCAAAGCATATGTTGATGATTTGACCGCCGAGCAGATCCATGAATACCGCGGGACCCTGGTCAAGCCAGGTGTCCCCAGCCCTTACCGGGACCGTCCGGCGGCAGAAAACCTGGATTTGTTCAAACGCATGCGGGCCGGGGAATTCCCCGAC
>JAGDMY010000274.1 GCA_017860765.1 Chloroflexota bacterium
ATCGACTTCGGGATTTATGTATATTTTTTTTACATAGTTTTGACTTTATAGTCTTTTCAGATACAAAATAGGCTTTGATTCCGGCTATTTTTTTTGACAAGTTTAGCCTTATATTGTAAGATAGTCTTGGGTAATATTGAATCCGCAGGCGAGTTTAAATTTCACTGAGAGAAAAAGAAAATGACTGATATTTTGGCGCAATTTACCAAGGAAAGGGCGAACCTGGTTCCTATCTTGCAGAAGGTGCAGGAAAAGGACGGATATATCTCGCCAGAAGCTGTTAAAGAGATCGGCGGTTATTTAGGCATTACTGGTAACGATATTTACAGCGTGGCCAGCTTCTATGCCCAATTCAGATTTGAGCGTCAGGGTAAACACACGATTAAAGTCTGTCAGGGCACAGCCTGCCATGTCCGCGGCGGGCATCAACTATTGGAGGCAGTGGAAAGAGAGCTTTGTCTTCCTTCGGGGCGGTCCACTACAGACGATTACCAGTTCACTCTGGAAAGGGTGGCCTGTTTTGGTTCATGTGCTCTGGCACCGGTGATGGTCGTGGACTCAAACGTCTTCGGGAAGGTAAGTATCGCCCAGGCCAAGAAACTGATATCTCAGTATCGGGAGAAATAGGATGAAATATGATGAAATTCGCCGCCAGGCGATGGCGGAATGGACGGCACTGGAAAACAGCAGCAAACCGCGTATTCTCATAGGTACCGGAACCTGCGGTCGGGCATCGGGAGCACTGGCTGTCCTGGAAACCATTGAAAAGGAACTGTCCAAAAGGAAACTGGAAGCTACAGTGATCCAGGTCGGCTGTATCGGATTGTGCTACGTAGAACCTCTGGTGGATATTATCAAACCTAACCGCCCCCGCATTTGTTATGGCAGCGTCACGCCAGAGATCATGGTTAAACTTATCGAAGACTATATAGTCAACGACAACCCTCATCCCGAGTTAGCTCTGGGCATTGTTGGTGAAGGTATCGTTGAAGGAATTCCCAACCTTTTTGATTTGCCCATGCTTAAACCCCAGGTAAGAATCGCCCTGCGCAATTGTGGACATATCGATCCTGAGAATATCAGCCACTATATTGCCCGCGGCGGCTACAGCGGCCTGGATAGAGCACTCAAAATGAGCGCCAACGAGGTTATCGCGGAGGTAAAGAAATCTGGCTTAAAGGGCAGAGGCGGTGCCGGCTTTTCTACCGGAATAAAATGGGAACTCTGCCAGAAAGCACCGGGCAAAGAAAAATATTTGATTTGTAATGCCGACGAAGGCGATCCCGGAGCTTTTATGAACCGGTTACTTCTGGAAGGCGACCCCAACTCGGTCCTGGAGGGCATGGTGATCGGCGCCCATGCTATTGGCGCCACTCAAGGTTATATCTACTGTCGGGCTGAAAAGCCGTTATCCATAGTCCGCTTGAGGGTAGCTCTAAAGCAGGCGACTGAGCTGGGTCTGATCGGCCAGAATATACTCGATACCGGATTTAATTTCCCGATAGAGATCAGGGAAGGCGCTGGCGCCTTCGTTTGCGGCGAAGAGACAGCGCTCATGCTGTCCATCGAAGGAAAAAGAGGAATGCCAAGACCGCGTCCTCCCTTCCCGGCCGTCTCCGGTTTGTGGGGCAAACCCACCAATATTAATAATGTAGAGACCTGGGGTGATATATCAGCCATTTTCCAGAAAGATGCAGATTGGTACGCCGGTTTCGGTACCAGTGTCAGCAAGGGAACCAAGACCTTTGCCCTGGCAGGCAAAGTTGAGCGCACGGGGCTTATCGAAGTGCCATTGGGGACTTCGCTGCGACGGATTATTTTCGACATCGGGGGAGGCATCCCTAATGGTAAAACTTTTAAAGCTATTCAGACTGGCGGTCCCTCAGGCGGTTGCTTACCGGCCAGCCTGCTCGACTTGCCAGTCGATTATGAAAACCTGACCAAAGCCGGCTCGATAATGGGGTCTGGAGGTATGATCGTCGCCGATAGTGGCACCTGCATGGTAGATCTGGCAAAATACTTTCTTACCTTCACTCAGGCTGAATCCTGCGGCAAATGCGTTCCCTGTCGTGAGGGGACCATGCAAATGCTTCAGATTTTAACCGATATTACTGAAGGAAAAGGCAAGCTAGAGGACCTGGACTTACTGCAAGACCTGGCCCAGGGAATCAAATCTGGATCCCTTTGCGCTCTGGGAGGAGGCGCACCGAACCCAGCTCTAACCACTATGAAATACTTCCGGGATGAATACGAAGCTCATATCAAGGAGAAACGTTGTCCGGCCGGTGTATGTAAAGCCTTGATTCAATACTATATCGACCCTGAAAAATGCCAGGGTTGTCTTATATGTATGAGAAATTGTCCCACCAACGCTATCAAGGGTGATAAGCGGATGATCCATGTAATCGACCCCGAGAAGTGCATCAGATGCGGGGTCTGTGCGGAAGTCTGTCCCGCTCGATTCGACGCCGTAGCCAAGTCCAGTGGAGTACAACCCGAAACACCCAAAGAACTTATACCGGTAGGAAGCTGGAAAAAGGCTTAGTTCAAGGAGGATATCTTGGAAACGATCACACTGAATATCGACGGACATGAGGTCAAAACTGAGCGTGGTAAGTCGGTATTAAAAGCGGCCTTAGAAGCCGGACTTTATATCCCTAATCTGTGCTACCATCCGGATTTAAGCGCCTGGGGAAGCTGCCGGTTATGTGTAGTCGAAGTGACTGGTATAAGAGGCTTACCCACGTCGTGCACCCTAAATGCCGAGAACGGCATGGTGGTAAAGACACAATCGCCGGTACTGGCCCAGACACGCAAAACCGCTCTTGAACTGATGCTGGCCAGTCACCCTCAGGAGTGCCTGGAGTGCACTCAGAATCTCAACTGTGAACTACAGGCAATGGCCCAGTATCTGGGAATTACCAAAAGTAAATTAAGGGTCCTGCCAAAAAATATCCCCCCCAATAACACAAATTTTCTCTTCGACCATGATATGAATAAATGCATCCTGTGCGGGCGCTGTGTTCGCGCCTGCTACGA
>JAGDMY010000275.1 GCA_017860765.1 Chloroflexota bacterium
GAAGAGTTTCTGGGGATCTCGGCGCCGCGTTGCTGAAGTAATTCTGCCGAAGAATAGTCCGTTGCTTTCGGGCAAAAAACCAGTTAAGCGGGCGTGAAAATTGCGGGGATGCTGAAAGCGACTTTACAGGAGTCCTGGATTGCTGGATGTAGTTGTGGTAGGCGGCGGTCCCGCCGGGAGTCAGACGGCCTGTCAACTGGCTGGATTGGGCTACCGGGTAATGGTCCTCGAAAAGAACCGTGAAATTGGCACAAAGGTCTGCTGTACTGGATTAATCAGCCAGGAATGTATTTCCTCTTTTTCGGTTCCCCAGGGGATTATCCTCAGAGGTGTCAATAGTGCCAGGATTCTGGCCCCTTCCTCAGAATGTTTAAAGTTGTTCCGACCGGAGACCCAGGCCTGTATCGTCGACCGTGCAGCTCTGGATCGCTGGCTGGCCAATAAAGCTCAGTCGCAGGGTGTTGAATATCAAATGAATTGTGAAGTCGAAAAGATATCTTTCGATCATGATAGGGCCGTAATTGAGATAAAAAACCGGGGCGGGGGGCCTGGTCTGGAAGCCCGGGCTGTGGTCCTGGCTACCGGATACAGTGCTCCGCTGAGCAAGACCCTGGGCTTGACCCCCAGCAGTTATTTTGCGGCCGGTGTTCAGACAGAAGTCGAGATTAAAGAAACAGACGGGGTAGAAATCTATTTCGGCCGAAAAATAGCCCCCGGATTTTTCGCCTGGCTAGTCCCGACTGCAAGGGATAAAGCTTTAGCAGGCCTATTAGCCCGCCAATCACCCGGACTATATCTCCGCGAGCTGATCAGCAGGTTGGCGTCTCAGGGGAAAATCGTTCCCGGCGAATACCCTCTGCATTACGCTGGCATCCCTCTAAAACCAATCAGGAGAACGTACGGCAGGCGGCTGGTGGTGGTGGGGGATGCGGCGGGCCAGGTTAAACCAACCACGGGCGGGGGAATCTATTTCGGTTGGATCTGTGCCGGCATTGCGGCCGATACACTGCACAGGGCATTTACGGCAGGAGACCTCTCGGCCAAAATGCTTTCGCGCTATGAGATAGAATGGCAGAGAAGGATCGGGCACGAATTGAGAATCGAATATTTCGCCCGCCGGTTTTTTGAGCACCTAAGTGATAAGCAGATAGATAAGCTGTTCTCTACTCTGAACTCCTCTGGCATGGTTGATTCTTTGCTCCGGCAGGATAATCTTTCTTTTGACTGGCACGGGGGATTAATGACGAAAATCCTGCGGGCCGGGATCGGCTATCACGCCGGCCGGCTGTTGAGGCTGCCCCGCTCTTCAGGTGCAGAGTCCACATAAGAGGTAAATTCATTGAATATTATTGACACGCATGCTCACCTGGATATGCCGGAATTTGATAAGGACCTTGATGAGGTGGTTAACAGGGCCAGGGAGGCCGGTGTTCAAACGATAATCACTATCGGCATCGATTTGGAATCCAGCCGCAAGGCGATCAGCCTGGCAGAAAAATATCCTGGAGTCCTGGCAACGGTAGGCGTGCATCCTCAAGAGTCCAAAGGCGTTAGCCAGAAAGATATTCAAAATCTGGCACAGATGGCCAGACATCCCCGGGTTGTGGCTATCGGAGAGATTGGCCTGGATTTCTACCGTCATTATTCTCCCCGTGAAAACCAGTTGCCGGTTTTGCAGTGGGAGTTGGAGCTGGCGGCAAAAACAAATTTACCCATCGTGGTGCATTGCCGCCAGGCACAGATAGAGATGTTGACAATTTTAAAAAGCTGGGCAGCCTCCTCACACCTTCCCGGGGGGAAACCGCGGGGAGTGATTCACTGCTTTAGTGGTGATAGCCGGGCTGCCGAACAATATCTGAACCTGGGTTTTTACATTTCTTTGGGAGGCTACATCGGCTATCCATCTTCAGCCTCATTGCGTGAGACCATCAAGAACCTTCCTCTGGATCGGCTCATATTGGAAACGGATTGCCCCTTTCTGCCGCCCCAGCCTTACCGAGGGAAACGGAATGAACCTTCCTATACCATAATAACAGCCGGGGTGCTGGCGGAGTTAAAACACCTCCCTTTGGAAGAGTTAGCCCGGCAGACAACCCGAAATGCCGGCGAAGTTTTTAATCTGCCTGGGGAAAATAGCCCTGGTTCGCCTCTCAAAACGGCCTAATCAAAGGACGGGCAGTTTGGTTGATAAACCACCTCAGGCATAGTAGAATAATTTTGGAAAAGGTAATACTTTATGTATATAGGGGTTTAAAGATATGGAAAGCGGTACCTGGAAGGTAAAAAGCGGTCTTGCCCAGATGCTTAAGGGTGGGGTGATTATGGACGTGGTTACTCCGGACCATGCCAAAATAGCCGAAGAAGCGGGGGCCTGTGCCGTGATGGCTTTGGAGAGAGTACCGGCTGACATCAGGGCTGCCGGTGGAGTGGCGCGTATGGCGGACCTTTCGGTTGTCGAGGCGATTATGAAAGTGGTCTCAATACCGGTGATGGCCAAGTGCCGCATTGGTCACTTTGTCGAAGCCCAGGCACTGGAAGCCATCGGAGTCGATTTCATAGACGAATCTGAAGTTCTCACACCAGCCGATGAAAGTCACCATGTCTGGAAGCATGATTTTAAAGTACCCTTTGTTTGTGGCTGCCGGGACCTGGGGGAAGCGTTGCGCCGAATTGGAGAGGGAGCAGCCATGATTCGCACCAAAGGTGAAGCAGGCACCGGTAACATTGTAGAAGCCGTAAGACACATGCGGGCGGTGATGGATGGCATTCGTAAACTGGTGAATACACCCCAGGAGGAGTTGATGGCGGCAGCCAAGGAGATGGGGGCGCCATTTTCTCTGGTGGAAGAGGTCCACAAAGCTGGCAAACTGCCGGTGGTGAATTTTGCTGCCGGCGGAGTGGCTACTCCGGCGGATGCCGCTTTAATGATGCAACTGGGGGCCGAAGGAGTTTTTGTGGGCTCGGGGATTTTTAAATCCAGCGATCCGGCAGCCCGGGCCAAAGCTATTGTAAAAGCCACTACGCAT
>JAGDMY010000276.1 GCA_017860765.1 Chloroflexota bacterium
CAGGTCACCCGATCTTCTTTTTGGGGGAGAGCGCCCTGCTCATAATATCCGGAAAGATAGAGCGAAAGCAGACCGATTACACCATCGGTTATGGAGATATCCACCATCTGGCCTCTGCCTGTTTTTTCTCTGGCTGCCAGCGCGGCTAAGATTCCGATAGCGGCCTGCAGACTGCCGCCGGCGATATCCCCTACCAGGTTTCCCGGCAGGGTGTGTGGTTTTCCGGGGAGGCTCATCGCCGCGATGGCGCCGGAAAGCGCGACGTAATTTATATCATGGCCGGGCAGGCTGCAGTAGGGCCCATCCTGCCCGTACCCCGTAACCGCACAGTAGATTAAACGCGGGTTTTTAGCTTTTAAGGTCGGGTAATCTATGCCCAATCTCCGGGTTACTCCGGGGCGGAACCCCTCCACCACTACATCGGCGCTCTCCACCAGCCGGTAGAATATTTCCCGTCCGGCCGGCGTTTTGAGGTTCAAGCAAAGGCTTCTTTTGTTGCGATTAAGCGGGTTATAGGGCGATTCCTGGGAAGCGAACTCCTTGGCGACGACGGTTGGGTCCAGGCCTTTTATTTTCTCAACCCGGCGTCCTGTCGGCGAGCCGACCTCCTCTATTTTTATAATGTCAGCCCCGAGGTCTCCCAATATCATAGTACAGAAGGGTCCCGGGGCATAACGGGAGAGATCGAGTATTTTAAGGCCCTCTAAAGCCAGTGTCATTTATTTTCCTTACTGCGTCTGCTTTGTTCTCATATCGCCCGGCCTCTTTCGTCCCCTGACTCAGGCTGAGGCCCGGACTTATATCCGAACCCTAAAAGGCTATCTGCCTTTATATAGCGGCTTACGCTTTTCGATAAAGGCTTTCGCTCCCTCTTCCGCGTCCTCGGCCGTGGATTCCACGAGCCCGTACATGATGGACAACTCCAGGCGAATTGCGGGATCGACCACGGTGGAACGGTTTATAAACCATTTAGCAAACTTAAGGGCTACCGGGCTCTTAGTGCTAAGCTCGGCAGCCATTTTATCAACGGTGCCCTTCAGCTGGTCAGCCGGGACTGCCAGGTTTACCAGACCGATCCTCTCAGCCTCTTTGCCGGAAATTGCTTTCCCGCTGAAGGCGATCTCCTTGGCTTTCTGTCTGCCCACCAGCATGGCCATCCGGTAAAGGCAGCCTCCGCCTCCGAAAAGGGCCACATTGATATGCTGGTCGCCTATCCGGGCTTCCTCGGCGGCGACCACCAGATCTGTGGCTACCATTAATTCGAAACCACCGGCCAGGCAATATCCATTAACAGCAGCGATAACCGGTTTGCTCATCTCCTCGATTTTTTCCAGCATCATTTTATTGCCCAGACGGAAAAGGTCCTGTTTATCCTGCAGGGTCTTTAGCTCATTTTGAGAGAATTTCAAGTCGACCCCGGCGCAGAACGCCTTTCCGGCTCCGGTAATAATGACGACTCTGGTTTCGGGGTCCTGCTCCGCGTCGTCCAGGGCTTTTCCCACTTCTAAAAACATGGTGCGGGTAAAGGTATTCATGGCCTCCGGGCGGTTCAATGTTATCCTGGCCAGGGGACCTGTCTTCTCATATATAATGGTCTCGTAACTCAAGGTGCCTCCCTTTCCTGCTCAGAGTGATTAAGTTTTCGGATGTTCGGTTTTACGGTATAACGGAGTTAAAGCCAGGTTCATGAAGATAATGGGATGGCCAATTCTCTTATATATCAGAGGGCAATGTATCATCCCCTTAGGGATATGTAAAAGAGTCGCCGAGGTAATTACATGCTTCTCGCACTCCGGGCCCAGCGAAATTTCAACCTCCGCGTCAAACCGGCTGATATCGGTGGAGTCGCCCCCGAAGAAGAAAAGGAACTGGTCGAAATCGTGAGAGTGGGGGTTGGTCTCCATTACGGCCGGCGCGGTGACGCAGTTCCACTGGACTGATAAGTCCTTGTTGCCGAAATATTCCTGGCAGAAGAAGCGAATTCTGCGGGTGGTGGTCCCATCTGGCTTAGGCCCAAATTTGCAGTCTTCGAGGGGCATATCCAGAAAGTACTTACCATATTTTGATGCGGGCATTTTGCTCTCCTTATTTAAGCATTCGCGCTTTACAGCAAGTCTTCCAACAGCTTCACGGATTCCTCAAAATTGAAATCTCTGGGGTTGCCCTCCCGGGCGAAGTCCTTTTGATATTGCCACTTTACGATATGAGGAACTTGCTCCTTCTTGAGCCCAAATTGTTTATTCAAATGCCCGGACTGTATGCCCAGGTCTGCCAGCAGCCTATCCATTTCATCGAACCACTTGTCGGAAGCCTGCGCAGTGGTCATACTGCGGGTGTCCACTCCCATTAGCCTGGCCATTTCGGCAAACTTCTCGGGGCATACCGGCTGGTTGTACCTTTCCATCGGTGAAGCCACGACTGCATTAGCCAGGCCGTGATGGACATTGCATAATACCGAAACCCCGTGGCTCAGACCGTGCACTACACCAACGCCCCCTCCGTAGCTCAGGCCTATGGCAGCCATGGTATCCGCCCAGCAGATATTTTCACAGGCCTTGTGGTTCATCCGGTTATAAGCGAATTCCCGAAGATTCTGGAAAGCCAGCTCTATAACCTTGGACATCAATGCCCAGCTATAGTTGGAGCGCATCCTGCAGATGTAGGACTCAAAGGCATGCGTCAGGGCATCGAAACCGGTTTGGGCGGCGATATGTTTTGGCTGCATGCGGATCAGATAGGGGTCGATAAGAGCCATGTTAGGGAAGATGGCCGGGATAATCAGCAGTTGTTTGGCATTGACCTCAGGGTGGGTGTTGACCACGGCAGCAGCCGCGGTAGATTCAGCGCCGGTGCCTGCGGTAGTGTTGACCGAGACCTGGGGGATGGTCACCGGCTTCCATTTTTTCATCTCCTCCATCCAGGGGGGATCGATGAACACCGCCATATCACAGACATACACTCCGCCGTTGGCAGCGACCGCACGCAAAGCTTTACCGCAATCGTGCGAACTGC
>JAGDMY010000048.1 GCA_017860765.1 Chloroflexota bacterium
CATAGTCAGGGCTGGATGATTTTTCTCAGTCAGAAACGGTAGTATCTCATCTTCGGTTGAGCCAATAGTCTCGTCAGCGATCCTATCCAGCAAATCCGGACAGCCCAGTTCTGCTGCTCTCTTGTTAAATCGATCCTTAATCTCTTCTTTAAGAATCTTGGGCATCCACACCAACCTCAATATACCCCCGTCGCCGATGATGAATTTTCGCTGGGTAATATTATATTTGCCATGTCCTACGAAGCCGGGCGTGCTTAGGCCCCCACCGATCGTGCCGGCCAGAGTAGTGAACTTCATCCCGCAAGGCGTCATTCCGGTGAAATCTCTATTGACCGTCATTACCCCGTTGCAAAGCGGCAATACAGCAGCGATGGACTCGCAGCATCCACAGGTAGTCATAGGGTCATTGACAATGCTGTAGAAATTATAGTGATCAATCTTGCCGCGGGAAGCTTTAGCTACGAATTCGTTGACGCCCTTCCACTGTCCCAACTTGGCGTCGATTATCTCCCCCTTAGACACTGGCTGGTTGGGCCCGGTGGGATTAATTTCGAAGGAGGCTTTGCAGTCCATCCAGTTATATGAACCGCAAAGGCCGGTCCTTTCCGGACTGACAACGCAGACATGGCTGGGAGCGAACGACTGGCACAGGGTGCAGGAATAGTAGATATCAGTAGTCTCATCGGTCATCCCTTCAATGCGCGCATCCCTGATTTTATAGACTTCCCGGGCTTTTTCTACCCTGGCATTAACATCAGCCTCGTTGGTATAGATTTTGACCTGCAGCTTATCAAAGATCCTGCCAAAATCCTGGTGTAGTTTAGCATGCAGAATCACACCCAGGTCTTTTATTTTAAAACCTTTTTCTACTGCCTGTTTGCTGATCCTTATCCAGGCGATGTCCCTCTGTCCGATATGCATCACACCCTGAGCATAATTGATGAGGTGATGTATCTGTCTTTCCAAAATGGGCTCAAAGTCCTCCTGCATTTCACGCCCGGCTACCTCAACACAAATTGCCATTGGCAGCTTGGAATTTGCCGGTACTTCGGATAACTCAGGCCCGATAATTTCAACCTTACCGTCTTCTACCTCATTCATGCGTTTGCTGGTCACCCATTCCACCATGGCAGTCCTTCCGCCGCCACACTCCAGATAGATATCCTCACCCCGGACCCGTTCACCTTCGAAAGCAGCGCCATACGCCACAGGAATCGGTACCTTGGACACTGCAACCTTGAGACCTCTAACCTCGACCGCTTTAGCAACCAGATTGTCATGGGGGATATTGGATACTACATGTTCATAAGTGCAAATTCCAGTAGGTAATATCTCCGGAATCGGGGTATCAGCGATAACCGGAAAACCGAAGTTTATGGCGCCGGCTGCTGTAGCATACCACTCATCACTTACAAAACCCATCGGAAGAGCGAAGGCAAAGATACGGTCTTTATTATAAATCAGGACTTTCCTAAACTCGCCCGGTTGAATGCCGCCGAAGGATAGGGCAGCTCTGGTGGCAAATCCCAGAGAAAAAACTGTAGAAGAGACATCCGGGCCGAAAGAGACCAGGCGAGTAGGCCAGCCTATCTGGACTCCTGCCTCGAGCAGTTGCTCGGAGAATCTCTTGCCGTTGTAGTCGGCCGACATGAAAACGTAAAGGTTCTTCTGCTGGAGCTCTTGAGCGACCTTGGCCGCTATCTCTTTAGTGGGAGCAGCCCCTAATATCGCGGCGAAGCCGGGTGCAGTCCCATCCACAAACTCAACACCCCGCTTTCTCAGGATCACATCGTCCGCGGCCCCTAGCCAGATATGGCTATCCGAAATATCCTCACCTTTAATATAGAAAGTCGGCTGCTCCAGGTAACGAATAGCTTCGATAATCTCTTCGGCAAACAAAGTGGCCATGCCGGCATCCAGCGCTGGTCCCAGGTAAGGCAAGGCGTGCTCTTCCTTGACTGGCGGCGGAAGTAAGCGCCGGCATTTTTTGAGCACATCTTCCATATCCCCTAGCTTTTCTATTTTGGTCCCGAGCATACCGTAGATAACAGGCAAATAGTAAGCTGTATTGGGGAAGCCAACTGGCTCATTGGCTCCATGTTTATCCATGGCATTCTTCCAGGCGACTTCTGCCTGTTCAACGATCTTATAGGCGCCTCTAATGGCAGCCGATGCAATAATTTTGGACATGTTTTAGTCCTCCAAACAGTTTCAAATTCTAATGCTTATTTCTCCAGGTCTCTTCTCATTGCCATATCATAAAGTACTCTCTCCCGGGCTTTATCAATTCCCAGGGCTTTACGTTTTTTATCGATATGGTCGATCATCATCCGGGCCATCTTCAGCGGGTCTGTTTCGAAGTCCCATTTTCCTCCGTAGAGCGTTTCGTGGTCTTTGAACAAATAATCTGTGAGCTCTTTGGACCCGATAGTCGGCCAGGTTACCCCGAAAATAGTATAGACGCCTGAAGCCACAAAGTACTGGCCGATGGTAATGGCTTTCTCACTCATCCATTCCGGAGCGCACCCCGCTGCCGGAAGGTCACTGATATCATCTCCCAGCCCGCCTTCTTTAACCATTGCAGTCGCAGCTACCAGGATGCGGCAGTTGTCCACACAGGCCCCCAGATGCAAGACCGGAGGAATACCTACAGTTTCGCATACCGAAGCCAGGCCCTCACCGGCAAATTTAGCTGCTTCCGGGACCATTAAACCCGCCTTAGCGGTTGCCATAGCGCTGCAACCGGTTTGCAATACCAGGACATCGTTTTTGATAAGCTCTTTCACCAGCGTGACATGTAGTTCATCGTGTGTTACCCGGGGGTTGCTGCACCCCACCACTCCAGCCACTCCGCGAATTCGCCCGTTGATGATGTTATCGTTTAACGGACGGTAGGAAGCCCGGAAAAGACCACCCAGCAGATAAGTAATGGTCTCATGGCTGAATCCGGCAATCATGTCCGTTTTCTGCTGGGGTATCCGCACATTCTTGCCCCGGTTGGGGAAGTTATCGATGGCCATTCTTACTATTTTTTGGCCTATTTCCAGTGCCTTCAGGTCATCGAATTGAATGTAAGTTGAGCCGGTGATGTGGGCCCTTTCATCAGTAGTTATCAGCTTGGTATGGTAGCACTGTGCCACATCAGTTAAACCCTGCATGATACACTGGACATCCACTACCATAGCTTCAACCGCTCCGGTGACTATGGCTAACTCTTGCTGCAGGAAATTGCCAGCGATAGGTACTCCATGGCGCATCAGGATTTCATTGGCTGTACAGCACATGCCGACCAGGTTGATTCCCTCGGCTCCTTTGGTCTTAGCGTAGGCTACCATCTCAGGGTCCTGCGTTACCATGGCCAGCATTTCCGCCAGAGCCGGTTCATGGCCATGAATAATAATGTTGACGTCTTTTTCTTTTAAGACGCCCAGGTTTATCTGACTCAATACCGGGGCCGGAGTGCCGAACATTACATCCTGTAAATCGGTGGCGATCATACTGCCTCCCCACCCATCCGCCAGAGCAGCCCGGGTCCCCTGCGCCATCAGGCTCTTGTAGTCCTGGTCCACACCCATGTGCGTCCGATGCATCGCCTCGACTATTTCCCGATCAATCCCCCGGGGGACTACTCCCAGTTGACGCCAGATTGCCTGCCTTTTTAAAGGGGCCCGTTTGATGCACAGCAACTCGCCTTCCTGACGTCCGAAATCCTGGATAGCCAGGTCGGCAATATCCCTGGCGATTTCCTCATTCGTTCGATCCCCGATCTTCACTCCAAAATCGAGCGCCAGTTCAAGCAGCTTCTGTTCATCCTTGATCTTGTAACCCGCAGCCTTTCCTTCGGCTACTGCCTTGAAGAGTTCTGTCACGCGCCGGCCATGGTCGCCATGCGCGGCCGAGCCTGCAGCAATCATCCGCACAAAATTGCGGGCAACAATAGTCTCCGCGGTAGCCCCGCAAACTCCTTTCCTCTTTTTGCGGTCTTCCACCAATAGTCTCCGCGGTAGCCCCACAAACTCCTTTCCTCTTTTTGCGGTCTTCAGGAGTCTCCTCTTTACCTTTTGGCAGCGGCACGCGGCAGGGTCCCATAGCACAATTTTTACAGCAGCTGCCTTCCGCTCCAATGGGACAGGCCTTGACGGTATCCGCCCTGTCGAAGGCCGTAGTGCATCCGTCCTGGTGCGCCTTCTCTATCATTTCCAGAGTAGCCGGGTCTATGCTTTTTACTACTTTATCTGCCATCTAAGTTCACCTTCCTCTCTTCACCTTGCCGGAACAACTAAATCCTCGATCATATCTTTAACCAGTTTTATAGCATCCGGGTGTCTCATTACGACTACATCGGCCCCTGCCAGAAGCAGGCACATAGCCGACATAGCCTCCAGCAAAATACCCCGTTTTTTGGCATCGCCCATTTTAGGGTCTTCCTGCTCGGTTATTTTGACTTCTTTCGTTTTCCAGGTCTCCTTGCTGATATTGCAGATGATGGGGAACTGCAATTTATCATCGCTCTGGGTCAATCCTGCCATGCGGATTCTCTCCATCACTGAATAACAGTACTCGATCCCATAGCCGATGCTGCTAACCGTAGGGTCCATAATCAACAGGTTATCCGGCACTCCCAGGTTACCTAAAAGGATATTTAGCTGCTTCGCCAGATTAATATCAATCGGACTGGAGGCGATTACAGTGTGGTGATACCCGATTGCAGCCGCTCCGATTTTCTTGTGATCTTTTTCCTCGACCGGACCCATGGTCAGGTTCTTTCCCTGGCAAACCTCGGCCACCGCCCTCAACACCTCGGTATCCTTTTCCAGATTGGACGTGCCCCAGACAATTAAGGGGACGTTGATGGCTTCGGCTACTTTTTTAGTTAGTGCAGCAGCTTCTTCCGCGCTCCGGTTCATACCGTTGGGATCAGTGCTGATTAACTGAAGGCAAATCATTTCTGCACCGTAGTCATCAATACATTTCTTAGCCCAAGCTACGGGGTCACCGGTAACTGCAGCAAACGGCTCCAGGGCGGCCGGCGGCCATTCTTCGGGAGAGGAGTCCCAGACTTCCATAGCTATTCTTGGCTTGTAGGGCATCTGCCCTTCAAAAAGATAAAATGGGTAACAGGACTCACCGCCGATCAATACTGATTGAACATCAGTACCCAGCTTTATCTCTTTGACTTTGCCGTTGTAGACCGTTTTAGGTATTACAATCGCCATCATGACCTCCCATTTTCATAGCTTCAATCTTGCTGATATCCGGAACTCTCCGTCCAGGGTTTTAACCCTAGGCAGGTTTCTTACGTTTTTCGCTGCCAAACCAGTCCTGGCTATAAAAATAGCGCTGGCCGGTCTGCAAATACTTAAGAGTCTCCGCCCGGGAAGCCAGTTTCTGGTTCCACCGACCCATATTTTCACCCGAGGGTTTACCTTCGTCGAAAGTGGCTCCCAACACTTCGACTTCTTCTCTCCCCGGGGCTTTGGATTTACGAATTTCGCTCATCAAAATATCTCCTATTTGTGGCTTAGACCAGTCCGTGGGCAATCCTGGCAGCCCTCACCGTATTTAGCATCAGCATGGTGATAGTCATAGGGCCCACCCCACCCGGAACGGGTGTGATTGCACTGGCCTTCTCCTTGATTTTTTCGAAATCTACATCACCTACCAGAATGCGTTTCCCATCGGCGGTCTTGCCGATCTCATTGACTCCCACGTCTATAACCACTACACCGTCTTTGACCATATCGGCGGTCACCGCTTTAGGCTTCCCGGCTGCCACGATCAGGATATCGGCCCGCCGGGTATGAGAAGCTATATCCCTGGTAGCGGTATGGCAAATAGTCACTGTAGAGTTGGCACCCTTGGCCTTCTGCAGCATTATATTGGCGATAGGTTTTCCCACGATATTGCTGCGGCCCACAACTACAACTTCGGCTCCATCAGTCTTTATTCCGGAACGGATAAGCAGCTGCTGGATACCGTGAGGAGTACAGGGAATAAAATCCGGTTCTCCTATCATCAGCTTGCCCAGGCTGACTGGATGAAATCCATCCACATCCTTTTTCGGATTAATGGCATACAATACTTTAGCCTCGTTGATATGTTTGGGCAAGGGAATCTGCACCAGGATCCCGTGCACCTTATCATGCTGGTTTAATTTTTCAACTAGATCCAATACCTGCTCCTCGGTGCTGTTTCCAGGTATATCATGCCTTTCAGAATAGATGCCTAATTCCTGGCAGGCTTTCTCCTTTCCTCCGACATAGACTTTAGAAGCGGGGTCGTCACCCACTAAAACCGTGGCCAGTCCGGGTACAAGGTTATGTTTGGCCTTAAGTTCAGCGACCTCCTGCTTAAGCTCCGCACGAATCTGCCTGGCGATTTCGGTGCCACTGATGATTTTAGCCGCCATTTTATCTCCTCCAGACCAACTTTTTAAGCCGCCCTAAGCCTTGACTGTCTGGGCAAGGATTTTCGACATAAGCCTGTCAATCGATTTTACCGCCCCACTGTTCTCTGGCAAATCAAGTAAAGCATTTTGCCGTAAATCAAACTCATATATCTGCTCATCCTGGGGGACGATGACATCTGCCTGAAGTCCCAGTTTTTCGAGCTCGCTGACTATGAATGGATCGAGCTGGGCCTGGACCATGTTAATCACGATAGATTGGTGCTTGACTCGCAACTTCAGCTCGGACACCAGTTCTTTGATTCGGGCAATAGTGCGAACACCCTTTACAGAATGATTGGAAACAATCAGCAACTCGTCAATATCCTGCGTGGTCCCCCGGCTCAGGTGTTCCATTCCAGCCTCATTATCCATCACCACATAAGCATAGTTGTCAGAGAGGCGATCGATAAATTTCCGGAGAATTAAATTAGGATAGCAATAACAGTCCTGACCCTCGCCCCGGCCCATGGTCATCAGGTCGAAATTTTTGTTCTCCACTAAAATGTTATTCAGCTTGAACTCCAAAAAGGCTTCTTTGGTCATACCGGCCGGAATATCAATTTTGTCCTTCTGAAAACGGTCCAGCATCAGACCTACCGTTTCATTTACCTTGATGCCCAGACTTTCTCCCAAATTAGCATTGGGGTCAGCATCAACAGCCAGGATAGGTTTAACCCCGTTTCTTATCAAGTACCGAATTATCAAAGCGGAGATGGAGGTTTTTCCACTACCGCCTTTTCCGGCTACAGCTATAGAAAAACTCAAATTCTAACTCCTGCTTCCAGATACTTTGAAGTTTTTGCTGATTTTTTCGCTTATGGAGGGGAAAGCCTTTTCATCGGTATGGGGTAAAAATAAGGCCGCTATGTAGTTATTGGTAAAATCGCTATTTTCACTGAGCTCGATATTGGTCATCATCTGGGCCACCTTTCGGGCGTCGTCCAGCATATCTATGGAAAAGTTGACCAGCCGGGCCCCGGAAAGAGAACCATTACCGATAAAGACAAACCTCTCTCTAGGGATATCCGGCAGCAGACCGATAGTAATAGCTTTTTCGATATTCAGGCTATTGCCAAAATTACCGGCGATAATAACTTGCTCGAAATCGGCACAGGTCGTGTTCACAGCCCGGGTTAAGGTATGGCAGCCAGCATACATCGCAGCCTTGGCACGTATCAGGTTGTCGATGTCAACTTCTGTAATTACGATATCCTGCCCAATCTGGGTTGCGTCTTTCCAGGCCAGGACATATTCGTACCCATCGGCTCCCTGGCGAATTCTAGGTGAAGATAGACTCAAATTGAATTTTCCGTTTTGGCTGATAACCCCGTTTTCCAGAAATTCGGCAATGGTATTTATCAAGCCCGAACCGCAGATACCTTTGGGTCTGGCATCTCCGATTGTTTTTATTAACGGCTCGAGAGTTGCCGGTTCTAGAGAAAAGTCCTGAATAGCTCCATTCATGGCTACCATGCCATGTTTTATTCCGCCGCCTTCGAAGGCAGGTCCGGCAGAGCAAGAGGCTGTGACCATCCAATCGGAGTTGCCGATAACTATCTCTCCATTGGTCCCGATATCCATGTAAAAGGTAAGTTTCTTTCTCTGATGCATTCCAGAGGCAATCACTCCGGATACTACGTCCCCACCGACATAACTGGAGATGGAAGGAAAAATATACACATGTGCCCATTCCGGAACCTTTATGCCCAGGGTATAGGCCTTCACCAGGGGTAAATAATTGGCAATCGGGGTATAGGGGGTCAAGCGGAGGTATTTGGGATCCAGGCCCAGCAATATGTGGGTCATGGTGGTATTTCCAGCAACAGTAATATGTCCTATGTCCCGAAGGTCTATCCGGCTGTGGGCCACCAGCTCATCGATGACTTCATTGATGGAAGCCACGACCATTTCCTGGAGCTTCCTTAAGCCTCCCGGCTTCTGGCAATAGGCAATACGCGTGATAACATCCGCCCCATAACTGCGCTGCTTATTAAAAGTGATGGTATCTGCCAGTATTTTGCCGCGGTTCAGGTCCACTAACTGAGCGCACACAGTGGTAGTACCCACGTCGATTGCCAGCGCACAATGCCTCTTCCGGGTATCACCGGCTTCAACGTTGATAATTACAGGAGCATTTTTCTCTTTGGAGCGAGGCTTGGCTGAGACTATTAAAGTAGTCACGGTTATTTTCCAATTATCCTGTCTTATAACCTCAGGTAATTTGCGAATAACTTCAAAATCAACCGGCAGGTTATCCAGGTTAAAACTTTGCTTCAATCCCCTTTGCAAACGGAAGAGGTCGCTGACATTGTCTTCCAATGTCGCCGGAGGAAGATCAAGAAAATATTTCCTTAAGGGCGGGCTGAACTTCCAACCTGAGGCCGAGACTCCAGCTGATTTTTTACGTTCGCGGGCTTGAATTGCCCTGTCCAGCCTGGACTCAACCGGGATCATAACTACGAGGTCAGACAGTACGCGGCTCTGGCACGCCTGTCGGATACCCTGGCTATATTCGCTTTCGGGGATCTTCTCATTACGGCTGCTCTCAACACTGCCCTTTTCAATTTTAACTTTGCAGGTGCCGCAAACCCCCATCCCACCGCAAGAAGCATTAATATGCACACCCGCCGCGATGGCAGCTTCCAGCAAATTGGCGCCAGTCTCTACGGCCACCTCGATATTGTCCGGTATAAACAGTACTTTATTTATTTTGCCCAATATATCACCAGAAAACTATTATAATTTTACTTTAGTCGACCTCGTGTAGCCCCGTGACTTTCCCGGTTTTGACTTCAACATCAACCTTTCTGAAAGCCGGGTCTGAACCTGTGCCCGGCATCAAACTAATGGTCCCGGCCATAGGACAAAGGAACTTAGCTCCAGAGTATATCAGTACGTCCCGGATTGGTAATATCCATCCCTTGGGGACCCCTTTCAAAGTCGGGTCATGGGTCAAGCTGAGGTGTGTCTTTACCATCATGGTAGCATATTCATCATACCTGGGATCGGCTTCAAAGGCTTTGGCTTTAGCTTCAGCTTCTGAGTTCCAGGATACGCCATCGGCCCCGTAAACCACTTTGGCTACCTTTTCCACCCTTTGTCTCAGTTTCATCTCGTTGGGATAAAGGAATTTAAAATCGTTCTTCTCCCGGCAGGCTTCCTTCACAGCATCTGCCAGCTCACCCGCACCGGCGCCTCCATCGGAATAATGAGTAGAGACGGCACAGCGCGCTCCGGCTGCCTCAGCCGCTCTCCGGACGATGGCCACTTCTTCAGGAGTATCAGTAGGGAAGCTGTTAACGCATACTACTGGATTGATTCCGGCTGCTCTAATAACATTAATATGGTGCACCAGATTGGCGCAACCTTTCTCTACCAACTGCGGGGCTGAACGTTTATAGGCCTCGGGCAAAGCTACACCGGGGGTAACCCGGGGCCCTCCTCCATGCATCTTAAGGGACCGTACAGTAGCTACCAGGACTGAAACATTGGGTTTCAAACCACTGTAGCGACATTTTACATTCCAGAACTTCTCAAAACCGATATCAGCCGCAAAGCCGCTCTCGGTAACATGATAATCAAACATCTTCAAACCCAGGCGATCAGCAATGATGGAAGATTGTCCGACAGCAATATTGGCAAAGGGCCCGGCGTGGACCATGCAGGGTTGATATTCGGCAGTACAGCACAGGGTAGGATTAATAGTATTCCGCATCCAGGCCGTCATCGCCCCGGCTACCTGCAGGTCTGCTGTGGTGACCGGATTGCCTTTTTTATCGAAAGCTACGGTAATATTATTCATTCTTTCGCGCAGATCAGCCAGGTCTTTAATAATGGAAAGGATAGCCATCAACTCGGAACTGACTGCGATGCCAAATTTCGATTGCATTATATAGCCATCCTGGCGACCGCCCAAACCTATGACTATATTACGCAGGCTTTGGGCACAAAAATCGATCACCCAACCCATCTCGACCCGGGTCGGATCAACATCCAGGCGGCGGGCGTGGCTGAGCCTCTCGAGCTGCTCATCAGTATAATTCCGTTCATGCTGCATTCTCGCTGTAAGGGCTACCATCGCCAGATTATGGGCATTCATAATGTCATTTATATCGCCGGTGAGACCCATAGAAAACTCGGTATGCGGGATGAGCAAAGCGTTGCCGCCGCCCGCCGCGGTGCCTTTGACATTCATAGTCGGACCACCGGAAGGCTGACGGATGCACCCGCCTACGTTCTCGCCCTGTTTACCCAGGCCTTCAATCAGTCCCATAGTAGTAGTGGTCTTGCCTTCGCCTAAGGGAGTAGGAGTTACGGCCGTCACCTCGATGTATTTGCCATCTGGCCGGCTTTGCAATCGTTCCATAATTTTTAGGAAATCCAGCTTGGCCACTTTCCCATAGGCCCGCAACTCATCTTTTTTAAGACCGAGTTTCTCCCGCCATTCATCGGGGGTTGGCATTTTCTCTTCGGCCGCATCCGCAATCTGCCAGTCTGCCATTTTAGAGATATCGTAGGCCATTTTCAATCCTCCTTTCGAATCAGCTTTTTGTAGATGTCATTAACCCTGTCAATTATCTCCTGTTTGTATTGAACAGGCCCCGAACCGGAGATCTCGGAATCAATTATGCCAGTGTCATAGGGAATAAAACCCAGAAATTGAAACTCTGGAAGACTGTCCGTAACGAACTTCTGGTCCAAAGGGCTGCGAATCTTGTTGCCTATCGCCACAATTTCATTCAACCCGATATCCTGGGCCAGCTTTTTGATCCTGAGGGCTGTTTCAATACTTTTTTTGCCTGGTTCGACTACTACTATTAATTTGTCCACAGCCCTGGCAGTAGCCCGCCCGAGATGTTCTATCCCGGCCGCCATGTCCAAAATCACCACTTCGTTTCTGGCTACCAAAAGGTGAACAATGAGAGCTTGAAGAAGAGTATTTTCCGCGCAATAGCAGCCGCTGCCCCCTCTCTTCACTTTACCCATCACCATCAGACGGATGCCGTCTAATTTTTGAGCGTATTTATCAGGGATATCATCTACCCGGGGATTTAATTTATATAAGGAACCGGGTACGCCTGGTTTTACCCCGGTCCTCTCTTCAATAAGCTCCTGCATCTCACAGATGGGCACAATACTTTCTGGGTGAGGAAAACCGAGAGCCGAAGCCAGATTGGTATCCGGATCGGCATCAATCGCTAGAATAGAATAGCCATTGCGAGCGAATTCCCGAGCGAGAAGTGCGCTTATTAGAGTCTTGCCAACTCCGCCTTTACCGCTGATGGCTAGCTTCATAACCGGTCATGCTCTCCTGAAGATCGCTTGGTCCTTGAACAAGTACTCCATAGTATCATTATATAAGGATACTCATCAGTATCATTATATAAGTATTTTACAGTACTGTAAATTATTTGTAAACACATCGTTGACCTGGTGGTTGCTCCCTCCCGGGGAAGGTCAGGTTGATGAGTGGATCCGGGATCTGGTAACTTAAAATATCGGAGGAAAGGATGGAGTGTATATATATTATACGGTTGCTTTATTACCACTCGGTGCAGTCTTTGAAGCCACGCTTTTAAAAAAGCGCGAAATCTATTATACTATTTCGCAAAACTGCCATCTGAGATATACGAGAGCTG
>JAGDMY010000049.1 GCA_017860765.1 Chloroflexota bacterium
TGCCGATCGTCACGGCATCTGCTAAATGCTCCAACTTTCCGGCACCGCCGGAGGCGGTAACCGGTATTAAAACAGCTTCAGCCACAGCCCTGGTCATCTCAAGATCGTAGCCGTCCTTGGTACCGTCGGCATCCTTGGAGGTGAGTAAAATCTCCCCCGCCCCCAGCTTCTCCACCTTGCGCACCCAGTCTACGATTTCCAGTCCGGTAGCCTGACTCCCCGATTTAACCACTACTTCCAGGCGGGGACGGCCGCTGCCGGCGGCATTCTTTTTGCCGTCGATAGCCACTACCAGCCGGTTTTTACCGAACTCCCGGGCCGCCTTCTCGACTAACTCAGGGTTGGTGACGGCCGCAGTGTTAATGGAGACTTTATCCACGCCGATATCGAACAACGCCCGCATGTCCTCCAGGCTGTTGATGCCGCCGCCAACGGCGAAGGGGATGGTGGTCACCGCGCGGACTTTGCTGACCCATTCCAGCCTGGTAGGACGGTTTTCCACGGTGGCAAAAATATCCAGGAAGACCAGCTCATCGGCTCCCTGAAGACTGTACGTCCGGGCAGCCTCCACAGGGTCGCGGGCATCCTTGAGATTGACGAAGTTGATCCCTTTGACTACCCGGCCATTTTTAATATCCAGGCAGGGGATGATTTTTACTGGTTTCATCTATTTCCTCTCTATAGTCTTTCAGAACGCCATAGTCCATCAGAGTGCTCATACTGTGGTTTTCAGCTTCGATACCGGCTTCCGCGGCCGCTGCCACGGGATTTAGACCGCCCACAAGAACAATGCCAATTTTATTGAGGTCCACGTTCACCTCACACACGGACTCGCTGGTATTGCCAATGGTAAGTACTCCATTCAACCTGGCGCGCCTGAGTTTGCTGATCACATTATAAGCGGTAGGCTGGCAAATGGAGGGTATTTCGCGGAAATTGGCTAGTATCTCGCCGCTGCCGCCCGAGGCTGTCTTTCTGACTGAGGTCATGCGGGCTTTGATAAAGATTTCCGAGGGGTCCAGCGAGCACCCTTGATAATGAATAATTTCTGTAAAGCGGACCGGCCTGTTATTTTCCAGCTGTAATATGCCGCCAAACCGGGAGTCCATCGGAACGCCGGCTTTTAGCAAAGCCCCGTTGGTGATGATGCTGCATACGGTCGCTAAACCGATGTGCCCGGGAGGCACCAGCTGGGTCCCCAAAGACTCTCCTGGAAGAGCTATTTTGACCAGGTTGGAGACACAATAGCCCTTTTCAAAAACGGGCTCCATTATCTTTAAGGCTTCGGCAAATTTGGCTTCCGGGAAAAAGGAAAGATTGACAGGAACTTCACCGGTCTGGTTTTCCAGGTCGAAATTGGTACGAAAAGCCAGTTGCTCGATACGCGATATAGCAAATCCCACCTTGTCATTCACCAGGGCGCTGTCAATCTCTCGCAGCCCTTTTTCAGTAATAATGCGGCCATCCCGGTCCCTTACCAGCTGGGTCAGACCGCGCTCATCCGTCAACCTCAGGTGGTAGCGGACCGCCCTTTCACTGAGGTCGACCCCATGTTCCTTAAGGTGTTTGGCGATAATGACAGAACCGGCGGGCTTCTGAAAACCGCTCAGTACTTTCAGGATAGAGAGGATTTTGCGTTCCACGTTTGGCTGTGTTGAAAAGCTCATTTCTTTAAATACGGCAATCGCTTACCGTTGTCATACTATACAACATTACTCAATTGTTGTCAACCTGTCACTTTGTGATTAAAAATTAACATTTCACGCCGGAGTATCAACGTCCATCGAGTTGCTGCGAACCACTAATGCGGCAAAATTATGCAGAAATATTCCGATTGGGACTGTCTTATAAGGGTCTAAATAACGGGGCGACTAGCTTTTGAAGATATAACCTGCACCATGCTGGTTTAGGATCATGCGGGGCGGGATATCACCCAATTTTTTCCGCAAACGCCGGATATATATGCGTAAATTGTCCGTGTCCTCCCACATGCTCTTGCCCCAGACTTCTTCCATAATCTGCTGATAACTGACGATCTGGTCTTTATTCTTTACCAGCAGAATTAATAGCTGGTATTCGATCGGAGTCAATTTTATCAGCTGGTTGTCCACTCTAACCTTTTGATTAATAAAATCGATGTTCAGGCGAGGGCTCATCGAGATATTATGGCTTTCTTTAAAAGAGATCCTCTCCGTTCTCCGCAGGACTGCTCTGACTCTGGCTAAAAGGGTCAGGTAGTTGAATGGCTTTACAATGTAATCATCGGCCCCGGTCTCCAGACCTTTGAGGACGTCGGCATCGTCAAATCGAACGGTTAATATTATCACCGGGACAGAGGAAAATTCGCGGATTTTTTTTAAAACTTCAAAACCACTGATGTCCGGCAGGTTGATGTCCAGGATAACCACTTCGGGGGCCTCTGTTTTGACCAGATCAATGCCCTCTTTCCCGGTCATAGCAGAAACCACGCTGGCATCCGGCCAGCGGAATTCGAAAGCCACGTTTATCGCATTGATGATACTTTTATCGTCTTCGATTATGGCTACTTTCATGACTTTCCCACATCTCTTTTAGCTTTTGACTTCTTTAACCGGTACAGTAAAGTAAAAGCTGGAACCTTTGCCGGCCCGGCTCTTGGCCCATATCCGGCCACCGTGGAGCTCTACCAGCGTTTTACACAGGGCCAGGCCGATGCCCAGCCCACCTGTGCGTTCTTCATGGTAAGCCACCTGATATCCGGGCTCAAAAAGCGTAGCCTGTATCTCGGACGGAATTCCCGGCCCGTAATCCTTAACTTCGATCTGTATTGCCTGTTCCAGCCGGGTGCCCCTGATGGTTATCTTTCCGCCTTCCCGGGCATATTTGCAGGCGTTGTTAATCAGGTTCAGCATCACCTGCCGGAGGCGTTCGGGGTCGGCGTAGGCCTCGGGCAAATCCTCTTCCAGCTCAAGCTCCATCGTCATCCCGCATTGCTGCGTCTGTGGTCGGGTTTCCTCCACCAGAGAATGCAGCAGCTCTCCGATTTTTAGCTGCTTGGGAGAGAGTCTTAATATACCGGTTTCCCCCCTTATCACATCGTGCAGCTCTTCAATACGGTTATTTAAATTATTGGCGCTTTCCCAGATATATTTGGCCAGCTTCTCATATTTTTCACCCCTGGTCTCATCATTCAGCAGCTGACTCATGGCTATCAACGAAGTCAGAGGTGTTTTCAGCTCGTGCATCAGCTTGCGGGTGAAGTCCACCCTGACCCGCATCTGCTGCTGCAATTTCTGGCGCAGCTCCCGCTCCCGGTGATATAGAAACTTGACATTTTTTTCGGCGATATTGCGTCCAATAGTATGTCCCAGCCTTTCAGCGATCACATAAATCAGGTTCCGCTCCTCCTTTAAAAACGGACCTTCATCGGACGGCGGCATTTCCTCCAGGTAATAGACCTCAATAGACCCGAACCGTTTACCATTCACCAGGATGTCCTGGGACTGCTTCCAGGCGGTTTCTCTGAAGTTGGCCGTAACAAATTCCCGGTTCTTTAATTTTATGCGGGCGCAGGTAACTTCCGGGAATTGCCAGGCTGGCGGAACAAAGTTGATCACCCCCTGCAGAATTTCGTCCAGAGTGAGCTTTTCATCTTCAAATAGATGGGAAATGCCATAAAGGCATTTTAGCTCCTTAACCCTCTCGGTAAGATTCCGGGTGAGTTCGCGAAGCCTGGTCTGGCTGGAAGCAGCCACTTCCCCTGAAGGTTCAGCTTGTGCCCCGTTTTGTCGTGCCCTGTCCATCGCTTATCCTATTAATGATAGAAAAAATTTGACTTTTTTTAAAGGCTGCGATAGTATTCGCTATTGGATTTTTAAAAAGGGAAAGCGTATGGATAATAAGAATACCTTTGATCTGACGGGCAAAATAGCCATGGTAACCGGCGGCGGACGCGGTCTGGGCCGCGCTTTCTGCGAAGGTCTGGCCGAGTTCGGGGCCGAGGTGGTTTGCGTGGACTCCGATGAGACCCGTGCCCGGGAAACAGCCGCGTTCATAAGAAAATACGGTCATCGCTCCCAGGCCGTGAAGGCTGACGTTTCCAGTCCCGGACAGGTTGACAGCATGGTCCGGGAGGCCCTGGCCGAAATGGGGACCATTGATATCCTGGTCAATAATGCCGGCATTACCGCTCAAGCCAGCAAAATTTTTGAAACGCCTCTGGAAGTGTGGGACAGGGTAATTGCGGTTGACCTGACCGGAGTATTCCTCTGCATGCGGGCAGTGATACCGGTGATGCTGAAGCAGAAGAGAGGCAGCATCATCAATATCTCTTCAGGCTCGGCCTTCGGCGGCAATCGACCCGGGATGGTCCCACCCTGCTATGGGGCCGCCAAGGCCGGGGTGGTCAATTTGACCCGGGTCGGGGCGGTGGAACACGCCCGGGACGGAATCAGAGTCAACTGCATCGCTCCAGGTTTTTTCGATACCGGACTGGGAGCTCTGCCGGATGGGGAGCAGGAAAAGCGCCGGCTGGGGCTTTTTCAGCAGGTTATCGACCGGGATATCCCTATGGGCCGCCAGGCCTTTCCTGACGAAATAAAGGGGATGGCGGTATTTCTGGCATCGGACGCCTCCAGCTATGTCACAGGCCAGGTGTTTATTCCCGATGGCGGATTCCTGGCGCAAATATAGCTCTGGCGGGCCATTACGGGGGCTTAAACCAATGATAATCGGGGTTCGCAGCTCAGCAGGTTATGAAAAAATATGATAGCGGGAGGACTTGGATGGAACTAACCAATAAAATTGCCATCGTAACCGGGGCCGGACGGGGAATGGGGGAAGCCATTGCGTTGACTTTCGCCAGAGAAGGGGCGGATGTGGTCGTCAATGACATTAACCTGGCCAATGCTGAAAAGACCGCTGCCGGGGTCCAGGCCCTGGGAAGGAGGGCTATGGTTATCCGGGCAGATGTCTCCAGCGAAGATGAAGTCAACCGCATGGTGGAGAGGGTTATCCGGGACTGGGGAGGAGTGGATATCCTGGTCCATAATGCAGGCATTGGCAATACCCGGCTTACCACCGATTTGACGGCCAGGGAATGGCATAACGTCATCGGTGTCAATCTGGATGGGGCTTTTTACCTGTGTAAAGCCGTGATTGAGTCAATGAAAACCCGGGGAGGGGGCAAGATTGTTTTAATCGCTTCCCTGGCGGCTAAGAAGGTCACTCTCGCCAGCTGTATTGCCTATACCTCCTCCAAGTCTGCGCTTCTGGGATTGACCCGCCACCTGGCCTTTGAAGTGGGGCCCTATAAAATTAACGTCAATGCCATTTGCCCCGGCGTCACGCTGACTCCGAAAGTTAAAACCAGCCCCGAGGAAGTCCAGAGGATGAAGGACAGCATGCCGCTGAGAGATGTTTGCCGGCCCCAGGATATTGCCGATGCGGTTCTCTTTTTGGCGTCCAGCAAAGCCAGGCAGATTACCGGCACCTCTTTGGATGTAGATTCGGGTGAATCGGTAGCCTGCCAGTCGTGGGAGGCCTTCATCAAGCGCCGCCAGGAAGCCTTCGCCAAAGGCGAACCGGCACATTGAATTAAAATTCTATTCTGGCCTGGGGATACTTCTCCCGCAGCAGGCGGATGATTGCCAGACGATCGCTCTCGTCCTCTACGGTTTCTATATCGCAGGCCGCTGAATCTTTTTCTTCTCCGACCAGATAGCCCGGCACCTGAATATAGTTCCAGCCTCCCTTGCTCATTCCCACCCCGCAGCAGGCAGATTCGATGCAGACGCTGCCCAGCACATAGAGCACCTGTTTTCCCTTGTAAAACAGGAGGCCTTCCTCTTGTGGCAAGTAATACCCGGCGGGAGCAGCCACTTCCTGTCCCAAAAGGGGACGTAAATATTTCTTGATCATTCTGCGCTCAATTCCCCAGTGACCCTTTGCTATTCATACCCATATCATAGCAGCTACCTGCCTTAGCTTCTAGAGGGTCTCCATGTTGACATTGGCCAGATTGTCAATGGAGTTTTGCGTAGCAAGGATGGCAATTCGGGAGATGGCCCCCAGGTCATTGAGTCAGTTTTATTTCTTTGGCTTCCAGGGCTTCCGGTGGCAGCTGGATCACAACCGGTTTACCGTAATCATAATAGGTCAAAGTGGCATTCATATCCATGTTTGTCTGGGTAGTCGCGCTGCCTGTGGCTTCGGGAGAATTCAGGTTTAATTTGAGCCCTATTTGTTGCCTGGCCAGGAGGTAGCTGTCTTTGGCGATCCACTCTTTGACCATAAAACTCTGGAGTAATTTAGAAAAATCGGTGTTGCTGAAGTCCATCCCGGTCTGCCCGGATTGCATTTGACCGGCCATCCAGGTTGCCAGCGATTTTACATCCGGGGTGATGCTCAGGACATAACAATCGACGCCACCGACCTTTTCACTGCCGATTAATTCTAGGCCGGTGGGGGCTTTCAAAAAGTCAGTCATACTGGCCAGCTGGCTTTGCCTGGCCCATTGTTCATCGGTCAGCTTCATCTTGGTCCACTGGTCACTTATGCCGGGCACCTCGGCCCTGATATATAACCAGCCATCCACGGAATAGATCTCAGCCGACATGTCCTGCCTGTCCTGATTGGGCACTTCCATCACCATGTCCATGACCATATCCATTTGTTTATCGGGGATGTTGATCGCGCTGGTGGCACTCTGGAGCATCTTCATGGTGCCTGTTTCTTTCCCGGCTGGCAGGGTAAGTGACATGGACAATTCCATGTCGAATTTTAAACAGGTCATTTTTTGCAGAGCAGAGAAGGAATTGACGGCAATTTCCTCAGGAGAAAGTTTTACGCGTGCGGTCGTGGTTGGCCCGGGCAGGGCAGATGTCGCCACAGGCTGAGTTAAAGCAGATGAGGGACCGCTTGGTGAAATTTCTGGGGCTGCAGGCGTGGAGTCCCCGGCGCAGCCACCGAAAAGAACAGACCCAGCTGACAGCAACAAGATTAATACAGCCGCTGCCTTATATGATTTCAACATAGGCTTGCCCCCCTGATCTCAAAGGGAAAACTTCCAGAATATCTTAGCGCTTGAGACTGCTGGCATACAATAGTACTTAAGTTCACTTAATTATCTCCCCGGATGCAGGGGCAAGCCTCCAGGCAGGTGCGCTATTTTTTCGGGGCAGGCTTTTTCTTGCCTATTCGGGTATAATACTTTTCCGGTATTTGGGCCGGGTCCTTATAGAAGACGAAGTGGCATTCACCCCGGCCTAAGGGTTCCTGTACATCATGGACTGAAACGAAATCGCCACCTCTTTCAATATCCAGCATTTCCATTACCGGGCAATGTACGCAATAAATGGGGAAATCTTTCATGCCCCAGGTAATACAATGGGGCTCCTTGACCCTGGCCAGGCCAGCTTCATAGGCACCCCTCTGAATGATTCTATCCCCTGAGCCGCAAGGTTTCATGGTAATGGTAAATTTTTCGTCATCCTCCTGGACTTCTATCGGCTGCAGATGTCCCCGCATTCCCGTTAGCATATGCTCCATCAGAGAGCGGGCATCCCTTTTCTGAGGCGCCTTGAAGACCACTTTGGCCTCTGTGGTATGGGCTTCTCTTTCCGCCTTTTCCACGGCGTCAATTCCGTAGTTTTTATAAATAAAAGTCAACAGGCCTGAGGCCCAAATTCCATATCCATCATGGAGGTACGTAAACTCGCGGTACATCCTTTGTGCTAATTCCTTGGCCTTCTCCTTGTCTCCAGCATCGATGGCTGCCAGAACCAGGTCCAGCGTCCGGGCTCCCATTTCCTTAAGTTCCTTATCAGTGAATACCCTCTTTTTATTCATAACCGACCCGCCCTCCTTTAAATGCCATATTAATAAAAAAAAAGGCCGCAGTCAACGGAACGATAACAACCAGCGGCGTTGCTTCTGATAAGCTGTTAAAAAGCTGACATAGAAATAAAGATAGCCAGGAACTATAATACCATCAATGGAATGAAACCTGGCACCCCCGGTCTAAACCCGGGATGACTCAGTATTCTAATTTAAGTGAAGGGCCAGATGTCTTTAACGGCTTTTTCCAGAAACCAGATCCGGAAATTGTTAACTAAAGAGAGCAATATGGTCCTGATGAATCGCCTTCCCTCCCGCCAGGACCTGGAACACAAATTCCATAGCATCGATGAATTCGGGCTTTATCTCCATATCCCTTTCTGCCGGCAAATCTGTCCTTATTGCCCTTACAACAAGGAAATTTACAAACCTGAAGCAGCGGAGTCCTATTCCAGAGCAATCTTGAAGGAAATTGACTTCTACTCCGGCCTGTTGGC
>JAGDMY010000050.1 GCA_017860765.1 Chloroflexota bacterium
CCGGCGATGGTCTTGCCTTCCGGAGGCGTTATAATCACATCTTCCTGCTGGGTCTGTCCGGCGCTGATAGAATCTACCGTCTCGGGCTTAAAGGTAATGACCCAACCTTGAGGCTTGTCCGCGGTGAGGGTGAGCTTATCCAGGGAGGCTGTGCCGCCATTGACCATATTGAATGAGAAATGGTTTTCCTTACCGGCAGTGGCCTGAGTAGTCAGATTCCCGCTGTCCGTGGTAAGTGAGAAAGAATACTTGGCCTTGACCCTGGCTACGAGGTCCTGGGTGAGATTGAACTTGGCCGAACTCGCTTTCAGAGTCAGCTTATATTCGCCCGGGTCTGGCGTCTGACCGGTATCCGGGAGCAGGTAGACCGTCAGAGTCTTGGAATCAGCACTGCCGTACTGCATGGGACCGATTTCAATTGAAGAGACCTGTTTGCTGGAATAGGTAATATAAGATTGCCACCCCTGTGGGTCAGTGGTAGCCAGATTAACCGTAATACGATCGTCCCCGTCATATTTCAAAACCACGTCATAGCTAAAAGTGGCCCCGGAATCGTCAGCGTAGGATGGAACATCACTTTGCATAGTGAGCTTTGGGGCTGGTTTGGTGGGAGTTGGCTCCGGTGTCGCTGACGGAGCTGGAGCAGGCGGGGGCGTCGGTGTCGGGGTTGCAGCGGGAGTAGGGGTAGGTGTATCCTGTGCCGAAATCGGGTTCTGTAGAGCCAGAAAACCACCCGCTATTACAGCAATCAGAGTTACGGAAAGAATGAGGTAGAGCAACCGTGATTTAACCATTATTGAAGCCTCCATTGACAACTATTACTGGTATTTTACCAGTCAATTATTAAGAAAATGTTAAAAATCGTTATGGTAACTATTCTAGCTGACCCACCAAATTATAGCAAGATTATGCGCCACGCAAAACTGCCGCTCCAGGCGTTCAGACTAACCGGTGGGGACATTCACTATCGGTTGCAGCTCACAGTTATGGAAAAACTTTGGTGAGTATAAAATTAAGAGTCGTCTCCATAGTGATAGATATTTAGTTTTAAAGGTATAAGACCTTGCCAAGAGTATCAAAATACGGTACAATTCTAAAGCTATTTTACATATATACAGGTAAATTTGCAAATGAAGAATGTCCATATCGGAATTGATGTAGTTGAAATAGACCGTATTCGCCAGGCATCTTCTCGCTGGGGAGATCATTTCCTGCGGAGAATATATACGGACACCGAACTGGGACTTTGCCGCAACAGGACGGAATCACTGGCCGGGCGGTTTGCCGGCAAAGAAGCGGCCATGAAGGCTCTTAACATCTCAGGGTGGGGTGTCAGCTGGCGTGAGGTTGAAATAGTCTCGGAGAGTGGCGGAAAGCCGGTAATCAATCTTTATGGGAGGGCTAAAGAGCGGGCTAGCAGAATGGGCCTGTCAGGGTTGGAGATCAGTTTATCGCATTCCAGGGAAAACGCAATTGCTCTGGTAGTGGGCGTGGGAAAATAAAGCGATATAGAATATAGGTGGGATCGGGCTATTTTGACATAAAACGATATTGCCCGTAAGATATTCAGGGTGATAAAATTAATCTAGCCAGGGAAATGATCCCGCTAAGGAGAGCTCAGATGTCAGGGCATAATAAATGGTCCAAGATCAAGAGGCAAAAAGGGATTGAAGATGCCAAAAAGGGTCAGATCTATACCAAGCTGACCCGGGAAATCATCATGGCAGCTCGCGAGGGCGGTGGCGACCTGGAGACCAACTTCAAATTGCGTCTGGCAGTGCAGAAGGCGCGTGATTCCAGTATGCCCAAGGACAATATTGAGCGGGCCATTGAACGTGGAGCCGGTTCACAGGAAGGCGCGGTCCTGCAGGAGCTTATGCTGGAAGGATACGGACCCAGCGGGACAGCTATACTGGCGCAAACGGTCAGTGACAACCGTAATCGGACCGTTCAAGAAGTGCGTAACGTTTTTACCAGACAGGGCGGTACCATGGGATCAGCTGGCTGTGTAGCCTGGCTTTTCGATTCTAGAGGAATCATCTCCGTGGACGCCAATAAATTGGACCCCGACGAGGTGACGCTCCAGGCCATCGACGCAGGTGCGGATGATGTCAAGGTAGAAGACGGGTCTATTGAAATTTATACCAAGCCTACTGAGCTTGAAATGGTAAAGAAGGGGTTGGAAAAGAATAAAATCTCGATAGCCTCGGCTGAGCTGTCCATGATTCCCAAGACCATGGTAGAGGTAGAGGATAAGGCCGCCATCCAGACTTTGAAGTTGCTTGATAAGCTGGAAGAACTGGACGATGTGCATAAGGTCTACAGCAATGTTGACTTTTCTGACGAGCAGATTGAGAAATATCACTCGGGGGACTATGATTAGGGAATGAGAGTCTTAGGCATTGACCCGGGCACGATCATCATGGGGTATGGGGTCATTGAAAGCCAGGACAACGATACAGTATTAATTAAATTTGGTGCTATAAAAACTCCATCACGCTCTCCGATAGGGGAGCGTTTGAGTTTTCTTTATGGCCATATTACGGAAATCATTTCCCGATATAGCCCGGAAGCAGTGGCTGTGGAACAGCCCTTTATAGCCAAGAATGCCAGGTCAGCACTGGCTATAGGTAGAGCCCAGGCGGTGGCAATTCTGGCGGCAGCTAACAGCCACATACCCTGTTATGAATATACCCCGGCAGAAATAAAACAAAGGGTGGCTAATTACGGGGCCAGCAATAAAGAGCAGATTCAACAGATGGTAATGCTGCAGCTTGGTTTGAACGATATTCCTGATCCGGCTGATGCTGCTGATGCCCTGGCCGTGGCTCTTTGCCATTTGCAGGTAATACATCTGGAGAATCTATTGAACCAGTAGAGGGGAAAATGATAGCAGGAGTCAAGGGGACCATAGAGGCCATTGGCAGCAGTTGGGTTATCATAGATGTAGGAGGAGTGAGTTTTCAGGTCTTTCTGCCAACTTCCACGTTGAGCTCTCTGGGCGGGGTAGGCCGGGAAGCTAAACTCCATACCCACCTGCATGTCAGGGAAGATAATCTGACCCTTTATGGATTCAGCTCAGCCAGGGAACTGGCCCTTTTCGAGACCCTGATGACTGTTTCCGGGATTGGTCCTAAACTGGGCCTGGCCATGTTGTCCGCGATGGATGTTGAACAGATCACGCTGACCATCGCCAGTGGCGATGCGGCGATGCTGACCGCGGTCCCCGGAATAGGCAGGAAAACTGCCGAGAGAATTGTCCTGGAGCTCAAGGATAAGATCGGTTCCAGCCTGATAACTCAGGACCTGGAGGCAGTCCAGGGGAACAGTGAAGTTGTAGCAGCTCTTACCTCTCTGGGTTATTCGGTAGCTGAAGCTACCAGGGCAGTGGCAACTCTGCCCGCCCCATCCGCCCTCAGTTTGGAGGATAAAATCAAGCTGGCCCTCAAGTATTTCGGAGGGACTAGAGCTTAACCGTATCTCTCTTCTTTCCAGGGGTCGCCGTGGTTATGGTACCCCGAAGACTCCCAGAATCCAGGTTTGTCTCTTTCAGTGAACTCAAGGCCGGTGACCCATTTGGCACTTTTCCAGAAATATAGCCGGGGAACAATCAGCCGGACCGGACCACCGTGGTCGGCAGATATTAATTCATTGTCATGCTTAATGGCGAAGAGAACGTCGGTTTGGAAAAAATCGTTCGTAGATAGATTGGTGCTGAAGCTGCCCGCGGCGTGTATAATTACATACCTGGCTTCGGCAGCTATTTTCACCAGGTTTTTAATTTCTCCGGCGCTGACACCCTCCCAGAGATTATCCAGCCTGGACCAGGTGGTGACACAGTGAATATCGGAAAATACCTTTACCCTGGGTAATGCCATAAACTCCTCGAAATTCAAGGTGCGACTTTTCTCCACCAGGCCGAAAATTTTTAAGCTCCATTTGGACTCGTGGATCTTAGGTACTGAGCCGTAGTGCAGCACAGGCCATTTTTGCGTCAGGTGCTGCCCCGGTGGAACCCTGTTTTCCCTTTGAGTATCGGGACTGATTATGGCGTCCGCATCGATCATGATTCACCTCACAAGTAAGACCGCAAATCGAGATTCTATCTTTATTATATCGGGTATTGAGAACATTATGCGCTAACCAAAGGGCCGGCCCAGACGTTATAATGAAATAGAGTAAAATAATTTAAAAGCCAGTCCTTAGAATGGCACAGAAAGGAGCGCAATGTCAGGGAAGTTATTTTTTGCGATCGGCCTTCTGGTGGTGATTTCATTCCTGGCAGGCTGCTCGTCCGCCCCAGCCGGCCCCTCCGAGATAAAGGCGGCCCTGGGTCAGGAGTTTACCTTGCCGGTTGGCCAAACGGCCTCTATCACCGGGGAAGACCTGAAATTCAAGTTTGACGAAGTGACGGCCGACAGCCGTTGTCCTACGGGGGTTCAGTGCATCTGGGCCGGGGAGGCCAAAGTCCAGCTGTCAATTACCAGCAAGAACTCGACCTCCCGGGTAGTTTATACGGTACCCGGAGGTTCCGCAGCCAGCGGACAGGACTTCTTCAACCAGTATAAAGCCGTTTTCAAACTGGAGCCTTATCCTGAAGCCCCTCAACAAATCGATGCCTCGAGTTATAAACTTATCATGACTATAACCAAATGATTTTAGTGAATTCCTTTTTCGCTGGTTAAGGAGGTAAATAATGCGCGGCTCCTTCAGAATCGGGAAAATCGCCGGGATAGAAATCGGTATTCATTATACCTGGATCTTCGCCTTCGGGTTATTTGCCTGGTCCTTTGGCGGGGTAACTTTTCCAGCCCTTTTTCCGGGATGGTCTACGGCAACCTACTGGATAGCCGGGGTAATCGTTTCATTGGGAATCTTCATTTCGGTGTTAATCCATGAACTCTGCCACTCTCTGGTGGCAATCAGCCGGGGCATGAAGGTCAGCAGCATTGTATTTTTTATTTTCGGGGGTGTTAGCAATATAGAGAAGGAGCCGGAGACAGCCTGGGTGGAATTCATTATGTCCGGGGCTGGTCCAGCCTCAAGTTTGGTCCTGGGCGGGATTTTTTATGCCATTGCTCTGGCATCAGCCAGGTCAGGCCAAACAGGGACCCCTCTATATGCCGTCTTATATTATATGTTTTATATAAATATAGTTCTGGCGATCTTCAATATTATTCCGGGTTTCCCGCTGGATGGGGGACGCGTATTTCGTTCTATAGTCTGGGGGATTACTAAAAGTTTACGCAAAGCCACGATTATCGCCGGCAATGTGGGGAGGGGATTCGGGTGGGCCATGATTTTATTCGGTATCGCCCTGCTCTTCAGTCCCAATGGGATCTGGATCTTCGCGGGAGGTCTGATAAGCGGGATCTGGCTGGTTTTTATCGGCTGGTTTCTGACCAGTGCGGCTGATAATGCGATGCGGGAACAAACCATGCAGGAGCAACTGGCTGGAGTACACGTCAAAGATGTAATGGACCGCTTTCCGGAGTGCGTCAATCCCAATGCTCCAGTATCCGTGGTAGTCCATGAAAGCTTTATTCAGCGTGGACGGCGGGCTTTGCCGATTTGCGAACAGAGCGGCCAGATTATGGGCATCGTTACCCTGGCGGACGTTAAGAAATTACCCCAGGACAGGTGGGAAAGCACACCGGTGCGGGAAATAATGACCAACTCGCCTCTGGAATCGGTGAACGAGACCGATGACCTGAGCAATGCACTGAGGGTCCTGGCTTCGAAAGGGCTCAACCAGATACCGGTCATAGGTGAAGGGCACCTGGCAGGCCTGTTGAGCCGGTCTGACATCATCCGTTACATTCAGACCAAACAGGACCTGGGAATCAAGCCAGGTCGACCGGGGGGCTCCAGGCCGGGTATTTAGGAGAACCAACCCCAGGAAGAGACTTCCCTCTTTCAGCTATGGCTTCACCCATAAAGGCCTTCTTTGTTTTCCTTAAGGACGGGTTGACACCGTTTATGACGAATGTTAAAGTAAATTCTATGCCGTTCGATAGGGTTTAGCGCTTAAGGAGGATACTGGTTAATGAATATCATCGTCTGTGTTAAACAGGTAAATGATCCGGAAGCTCCCCCCAGCAGCTTTAAGATTGATGGGGCGACCAACAAGGTAGTGCCTCCTCCGGGTATGCCTCCGGTCATCAGTACTTTTGACGAATACGCGGTTGAGGCCGCCCTGAGAATCAAGGAAAAAGTGGGCGGCAAAATCACAGCCCTCAGCCTGGGGGTGAATCTTCTCAGGGATGTAGTCAAGAAGCCCCTGTCTATGGGGGCCGATGATCTGGTACTGTTGGAAGACCCGGCTTTCATTGATGGAGACAGCTGGTCCACCGCTTACGCCCTGTCACAGGCGATAAAAAAGATCGGCCAGTTTGACCTTATTCTTTGCGGCCGACAGGCAGCTGACTGGGATTCGGGACAGGTCGGTTCTGGAATCGCGGAAATACTGGGAATCCCCAGCGTCACCATTGTCCGCAAGCTGGAGGTCGAGGGCAACAAGGCCAGAGTAGAGCGGGTTATTCCGGATGGCTTCGAGTTGATTGAAGTCAACTTGCCTGCGGTGATTACACTGAGCAATGAACATGCCACGCCGCGTTACCCGAACGTAAAAGGGATTATGATGGCGAAGCGCAAAGAGCCCATCATCTGGAAACCGGCAGATATCGGCCTTGATCCGTCTAAAATCGGGGCCAGCGGGCGCCGGGCCAGGCTTACGAAGCTCTTTCAGCCGGTTAGAGATAGCAAATGCGAAATAGTCACTGCGGACACGCCTGAAGAGGCATCGGTTAAGCTGGCCCAGAGGCTGCGGGAAGCCAAGGTGCTTTAAACGTGTAAAAAGCCCGATAAAAGAAATGCAAAATTAGGATCACATATCAATAAGGAGAAAAATGGCTGAATATAAAGGTGTAATGGTCTATTGTGAAGCAGGGGACGGCAAGTTAGCTCCCATAGCCACTGAGCTTCTGGGCGCCGGCAGCCGCCTGGCGAATGACCTGGGGCAGGAACTGAGCGCCGTATTAATCGGCAGCGGCGTGGCCGGACTGGCAAAGGAGGCCATTGCTTACGGGGCCAAAAAGGTCTATGTAGTAGAAGATCCCCTCTTAAAGGACTATGTCACTGATTCATATTTAGCGGTTATGGATAAGGTTATCAAGCAGGCCAGCCCGCAGATAGTTCTTCTGGGCCAGACCCAGACCGGACGTGATTTGACTCCCCGGCTGGCATTCCGTTTGGATACGGCGGCGACAATGGACTGCATAGCTCTGGGAATTGATCCGGCCAGTAAACGCCTGCTTATGACCAAGCCAGTCTACGGTGGCAATGCCCAGGCCATCATGGTCTGCCAAATCGATCCGCAGATAGCCACTGTCAGGAGCAAGGCCATGACTCCGGCAACTCGAGAGGATAGCCGGCAGGGTGAAGTGATAAATATAGCGGCCGGGATTGATCCGGCCTCAGTCAGGACCAGGCTGGTAGAACGTAAAATCGAGGCTGCCGCGGGCGTGAAGCTGGAGGATGCCCATGTTATTGTATCAGGAGGCAGGGGCATCGGTGGTCCGGATGGCTTCAAGCAGCTGGAAGAGCTCGCCAGGGTTCTCAAAGGGGCTATGGGCGCCTCACGGCCTCCCTGCGATAATAAGTGGGTGCCGGATACCGTGCAGATCGGTCTAACCGGTAAAATTGTCAGCCCTGACCTGTATATCGCGGTAGCCCTCTCCGGCTCCAGCCAGCATTTAAGCGGCTGCAGCGGCTCTAAAGTCATTGTGGCCATCAATAAAGATGCCGAAGCCAATATCTTTAAAGTGGCCCATTACGGGGTTGTGGGAGACTGGAAGAAGGTCCTTCCTGCTTTCACCGCCAAGGTCAAAGAACTGATAGGGTAAAAAATATCCCCTCCCTCTTCAAGGGGGGAGGGGATTAAACTGTTTAACCTGGTTCTCCTATTCTTTTTCAGCCGCTTTATCGGCCAGCTCTTGTTGACGTTCAGCGATGATCTTCTGGGCTACGAAAGAGGGCACTTCCTCATAATGGCTGAACTCGTAAGTATAGCGGCCCCTTCCCTGGGTTATAGACTTCAAATCGATGGCATAGCGCAGGACCTCGGCCAGGGGCACTTCAGCTTCAATAGTGTTATAGCCCCCTTCAGGCATCATACCCAGCACCCGACCTCTTTTATTGTTGAGGTCGCTCATAATATCGCCGGTATAGCTATCAGGAATGGTCACCTTTAATTTTACGAT
>JAGDMY010000051.1 GCA_017860765.1 Chloroflexota bacterium
CATAAAAACGGGTGCCGGAAAGCTTTACTCCGCGGTCAAAATCTATTATCCCCAGTTTCTCTCCCAGTTCCCAGTGGGGGAGAGGCTTGAAATCGAACTGCGGCAAATTACCGATGGTGCGGATTACGATATTATCTTCTTCGCTGGAACCCACCGGAACCGAGGCATCCGGCACATTGGGGACGCGCAACAAGAGGTCTTTTAACTTTTCATCGATGGCCCCAGTCTCTGTTTCCAGAGTGCTAATCTGGTCTCTGAGTTTGCGTCCCTCTTCCGGGACCATCTTGCCGCCTTTACGGGTATGGCGCAGGTTCTCCAGCTGGGTCAGTTTCTCGCGGCGCTCCCTGTCAAGGTTAAGAATTTCATCTATAGGAGCGGTATCCTTACGATGCTCCAGAGACTGCCGCACCAGGTCCGGGTTATCCCGGAGCAGTTTTAGATCAAACATAGATCACCTCGGAAGGCTAATACTACCCTTCTTTTTCCCTTAAAGCCGGGAAGAGAATCACCTCACGAATGGAAGTCTGGTTGGTAAAGAGCATCACCAGGCGGTCTATACCCACCCCCAACCCTCCGGTTGGAGGCATCCCGTGTTCCATGGCTAATAAAAAGTCTTCATCCATCTTCTGGGCTTCCTCGTCTCCCCCGGCCCTCTTCTCCATCTGATTCATAAACCGCTGGCGCTGGTCGATTGGGTCATTAAGCTCGGTAAAGGCATTGGCGATTTCCATCCCGCCGGCATAAGCTTCAAAACGTTCAACCAGGTGATCGTAGCCGGGCTTTTTCTTGGCCAAAGGAGAAAGCTCGAGGGGATAGTCAAACAAGATGGTAGGCTGGATCATCTGCGGATCAACGCAGGTGGAAATTATTTCATCGATCAGTCTACCATGCTCCTTAGCGGGGTCAAACTGAATGCCGCGGCGCTGCATTTCCTCTCTCAATGAAGCGGTATCGGGGAACTTTTCATAGTCCAGCCCGGCATATTGCATGACGGCCTGGCGCAACTCCAGGCGTTTCCAGGGCGGGGTGAAGTCGATAATCTGGCCGTTGTATTCAATTTTCTGGGTTCCCAGTACCTGCTGGCAAACTCCGGAGACCATTTCCTCCACCATTTTCATAACATCCAGGTAATCGACGTAGGCCTCATAGGTTTCCAACATGGTAAACTCGGGGTTATGCTTGAAATCGATCCCTTCATTGCGGAAAATGCGCCCTAATTCGTAGACTTTGTCAAACCCGCCGATAATCAGGCGTTTCAGATGCAGTTCGAGGGCAATCCTCAGGTAAAAGTCGCGGTCCAGAGTGTTGTGATGGGTGACGAACGGACGGGCAGAAGCCCCGCCGGCCTCCGGCTGAAGCACCGGAGTCTCCACCTCCAGAAAATCGCGCCGGCCTAAAAAATCGCGGATGGCAGAGATAGTTTTACTGCGCGTTTCAAATATTTTTTTGGCTTCGGGATTAGAGATCAGGTCAAGATAACGCTGGCGGTAGCGCTTCTCCACATCCACCAGTCCGTGCCATTTCTCAGGTAGAGGCTGAAGGGACTTCGCCAGCAGGGTGAAGTCCTCTACTTCGACAGAAGGTTCACCCGTCCGGGTCAGGAAAAGCTTGCCTTTGGCTCCCAGGATATCACCGATATCAATATCCTTGACCAGCTTATATTTATCACCCAGCGTATTGATACGGAAGAAGAGCTGGATTTTTCCGGTGCCGTCGCGCAGGTCCATAAAGGCGCTTTTACCCATGCTGCGGCGGGCCAGGATACGTCCGGCGATGTTGACTCTAAAGTCCTCAGCCTGCAAGCGGTCGCGGTTCTGCTCCAGGAGGTTCAGGGCCTCCCGGGTGGTATGAGTGCGATGATAACTGTAAGGGTAAGGTTCAATTCCCTCCGCTCGCAGGGCGGCCAGCTTGTTGAGCTTTTGCTGGGTAATATCGTCGATTGCCGGTGACATTAAGCCTCTTCTCTTGTCAATTAGCGCTGATATTTGGGATTCTGGCATATGGGTCCCGCGCATACCCGCTAATTATAACGTTTTCGCCGGGCCAGAGTAAAGCGGTTCGATAGCCTTGAGCGGAGAGCTGCGGAGGCGAATTCAAAGTTTTTCCAGTTCTTTTAAAACATCTACGCCTTCTCTCCTGAAATAGTCCTGCAATCCGAGGACATTATTTCCGTTAAAGAATAGCTCGGTCTGGATGCGATTAGGAGAGAGGCTATAGACCACCTCTCTGGTCCGGTCCTGGGTGAGAATTTCATCCACAATTTTTTGCGGGTCGTCATTCAATCGTCGGACCACGATTTTGCTCCAGGAGATGAGTAGCTCTTTGTATTTCCGGAGTTGGGCCAGGGCGTTTGGCGAATAGCCGAAATGCTGGTAATACAGATCGCGTGGCGCGGCAGCAATAAGTTTATTGGCGGAGGTCAAAGCTTGCCTCATATCAAAGGGTGGGGGGCAGGCAGGACGGGTGAAATTGATATGCGGAAAGAAGACCCCGGCCGCTTCTCCAGGAAACAGCTTGCCCCTTTTACGATCGAACAAACTCAGATGGTGTGAGGCGTGTCCGGGAGTCAGAAGGACCTCCATCTGGACATCTCCGAGGTCTATCTGCAGGCCTTCCCTGGCGACCATCAATCTATCCTCTGGCACGGGTTCAGGCGGGCCATATCCCTCCGCAACTTCGCGCAGAGTCTGCAGGCTTCCCTTCCAGAGCTTATCCGGATGGGCCAGATGATAAAAACCTTTTTCGTGGACCAGGCATTTAGCGTTCGGCATGCGCTGTATGGCCCCACCAATGCCGCCTGAATGGTCCAGGTGGATGTGGGTGATCAGGATATAGGAGATATCTTCCGGGTCTATTTTTAGTTCAGCTAAAGCCGAAAAAAGGTTCTCCAGAGTAGCACTCGGCCCGGTGTCAATCAGAGCGATTTTCTGCGCCTGGATGACGTAAGCCCCGAGGATGCCCTCCATCCCGGGAACGGGAGGACTCAGGTCGATCAGGCTGAGGCCCGGTTCCAATTTTATTATGTCCATAATCTAGCAAATAGCCTTGCAAATGGAGATAAACCTGCACCCTTCTCCATAGCCAGGCTAAGTCGTTTAAATTCCTTTCTTGACCACGAAAGCCGCCAGATCGGCCAGACGGCAACTGTAAGCCCATTCATTATCGTACCAGGCGATAACTTTAGCCAGGTTGCCACCGATAACCATGGTGTTCAGGGAATCTACAATCGAACTGGCGTTATTGCCCTTAAAGTCCACGCTGACCAGTTCCTCTTCACAATAGGCCAGATAGCCTTTCATGGGTCCGGCGGCTGCCGTCTTAAAAGCCGCGTTGATCTGTTCAACAGTGGTTTCCCGGGCTAGCTCTGCCACCAGGTCCACTACTGAGACCGTGGGTGTGGGAACGCGTATGGCCAGGCCGTGCAGCTTCCCTTTGAGTTCGGGCAAGACCAGAGAGATAGCCCGGGCAGCCCCGGTGCTGGTAGGTATCATGCTCAGTCCGGCCGAGCGCGCCCGGCGCAAGTCCTTATGCTGCTGATCGAGAATCCTCTGGTCATTGGTGTAAGCGTGGATGGTGGTCATCAGGCCTTTGACAATGCCGAATTCCTGCTGCAGTACCTTGGCAACCGGGGCCAGGCCGTTGGTAGTACAGGAGGCATTGGAGATGATGTTATGCTTTTGGGGTTCGTATTTATCCTCGTTGACTCCGAGAACGATGGTGATGTCCTCACCTTTGGCCGGAGCGGAAATTAAGACTTTTTTCGCCCCTCCTTTCATATGGGCAGCAGCCTTGGCAGCATCTGTGAAGAGTCCGGTAGACTCGATGACCACCTGGATTCCCAGGTCCTGCCACTTGATGTTGGCCGGGTCGCGCTCGGCGAGCACTTTTATACCCTTGCCATCCACTATGATGGCATCAGCGCCAGCGGTCACTTCACCGGGATAGAGCCCGTAGCTGGAGTCCCACTTGAGCAAATGGGCATTGGTCCTGGTGTCCGTTAAATCGTTGATGGCTGCCACTTCCAATTCCCCGCGGTGATACTGGTTAATTGCCCTCAGGGTCAGCCTTCCAACCCGTCCAAAACCATTGATACCTATTTTAGTCGCCATTTTTCTAGTCCTCCTAAATTTATGATATATCAAATAAGATGGGCTTTTTACCGCGGTTGCAGGAGTCCCACAAGCGGGTTCAAGCAGAATAAATTGTTAATAATATCAGCCGACCTTATGTTTCTGGATGCCATAGAGCAATTCGCAGCGCAGAAAGCGGGGCTTGCCCCAGGCTTCCTTGAGCGACTTCAAACGACTTTGATTATCGCCGGCATAAATTAAATGATAGTAGGGATCGTGAGTGGGAGCGGCCGGGCGGAAATCTTCGACATAGCGGTAACCCAGGTTATGCAACCCATTCTTAAACAGTTCGACCAGTTTATGCTTAATGTCATCCGGTACTATTTTTTTTACCCGCTTTTGCCTTTTAAGTTCCTCCCATTGTTGATTTCCGTAAAAACGGGTGACCGATTCAGCGCATTCGTCCCGCATCAAATTACGCAAAAGGGCCATTTCCAGAGGAAATATGATCAGGAGCTCCAATTTGGCACCTTGCCAGTTTTGTCCATGGACCGCCAGCCTTTCAAGGGTAGACCAGTTCAAGCGGCGATATCCGCCGGGGTCAATAAATACCAGACCGGAAGCGGAACGCGGGACATTATCCAGCAGCCGGAAGAGAGTTTTGGCGTTGTTGGGGTTGCCGACCAGTATTTCAATATTCTGGGCAGCATTGAAGGGGGCAATCAGGGACTGCAAGCTCCGGGAGACGGTCCGATTCTGAGCCAGGAAGGCGTAACGCTTAAATTTAGCCCGGCTTTTTAAAACGCGTAAAGGGGAACTTTCCAAAGAGCAGTCAACACCGTTGCAGGGATACACACCATAACCGGTAAACAATTCAAGGTAACAGTAAGTGGCTTTTCGAGTTGTCCGCCCGTAGGAATCTATAAAATCCGAAAAGCTCTCCATTTTGTGGCAGGTCCATTTACGAATCTGTCTGGGATTTTTGACTGGTATGGCCGTCTCCTTCGGTGGCGACATCCCCGGGACTAACGATAGTATAGCTTACCATCTTGAGAAAATCTAGTAAGCTTTTCAGCTCCTGCCAGTTCCTCCAGGAGGGCGATGGTCTGCAGCATGGCCAGGCGCCTGTCCCAGCCATGCAATCTATCCCAGGTATAAGATTTTACGTGAGGAGTCCAGGAGAGCCGGCGGGAAACATCGTAGGCAGTCCTGGGGAAGTCGCCGTCCCGGAAAACCTTTAAGACTGCTTGCCTTTTTTGGCGGTAATGTTCGAAAAGCTCTTTGATCCTCTTGCGATGGTCAGAGAAAGGGTACTCGTGTCCCGGCAAAACCATATCTATATCCAGCTCCTGAAGTCTGCTTAGGGAGTTCAGATACATTTGCAGCGGGTTTTGCATTTGCAGGACATGGGTCGCGGCATTGGTGGCGATTGTCGGCAGGAGGACGTCGCCGGATATCAAGAACCTGTGACGGGGCTCGTAAAGGGAAATATGCCCCGGCGTGTGCCCGGGCGTTTCGATTACTCTCAGGCTATACTCGCCTATTGAAATTTCATCTCCGCCCTCCAGCAGGATATCGGGGGGTACCACGGACTTCAACGTCGGCATCTCCAATTCAGGGGGTGGCAACTCGGCTGGCGGGACTCCGTGGCTCAGAATAAACTTGTCGGTGATAGGCCAGTAAGTGTTGTCCTTGTCATAGCGCACTTTAATTAAGGCCATCTCGTCCCGGTGCACATAGGTAACAGCGTTATTGAGCCTTTTCAATCTACTCATCAGTCCCATATGATCGCCGTGGCAGTGGGTGATAATAGCCCGCCGTATATCGGAAAATTGCAGGCCGAATTCAGCCAGTTGAGCTTCCAGAGAACTTATTGACTCGGGGGTTTCCCAACCGGTATCGATCGTGGCATAGGTGTCGCCGTCGCGGATGAGGTATAAGTTCACTCCCCCCGGAGCGAATCCAGGGAGATTAATATTTATTTGATAGAGTCCTGGCAACAGTTCTTTCATTAATTTTCAATTCCCTTCAGGCATCATAAGGTCTATTTAGTGAGGTTAGAGGATTTTCTGTTTTTTAATTTAGAATATTCTCCTGCTCGATTCGGCGGTAATAATAAATTCCGCTCTTCCGGCTCCTCTCCAGTTTGTGATTGAATCTCAGAGTTTCCAGGTAAGCGATAGTCTGCAAGACTGCAAAGCGCTTATCCCAGCCAGAAAGACCGGGCCAATTATCGGTACGGGTGCGGGGCGACCAGGAGAGAATTCTCGACACCTCGAAGGCAGTTTTTGGCTGATCGCCGTTGACGGCATCCCAGATTTCCTTCTCCTTTTTCCGGTACAGACGGAAAAGCTCTTCAATCCTGGCCCGATGATTGGAGAAGGGTTGCTCATGGCCGGGCAGCACCAATGCAACATCCAGTCCTTTTAAGGCATGGAGTGAATTGAGATACTGCTGCAGAGGATTGACCAGGTGCTGAATATGGAGGGCGGCATTGGTAGCGATAGTCGGCAGAAGGACATCCCCCGAGAATAAAAGCTTCTCGTTGGGCTCATATAGAGCAATGTGACCCTGAGTATGCCCGGGAGTCGGGATGACCCTCAGACGATATTTACCGGCGGGGATTTCCTCTCCACCGTGGAGCAGGACATCAGCCGGTATAGCAGCCAGGTTATCCGGCACTGGCAACAGGATTTCAGGGGGAGGCAGTTCGGAAGCCGGGAAACCGTGGCTTTGCAGGAATTTATCGGTCAATGGCAGCAGGTTATCTCCACCGGTAAACCTGATTTTGATTAATTCCCTCTCATCTTCGTGAAAATAGATTTTGGCGTTATGAGACTGCTTATACCTCACAATCATCCCCAGATGGTCGATATGGCAATGGGTGACAATAACCTGCTTGATGTCCGTGAAACGGGCGCCAATTTCGGCCAGCTGCCCCTCCAGAGAATGAAAAGAAGGAGGAGAATCCCAACCCGTGTCGATAGTGAGAAAGCCATCGTCCGTCTCGACGAGGTAGGTGTTGACCGAGCCTGGGGCAAAACCGGAGAGGGTTAAAGTTAATAGATAAATGCCGGGAATTATCTCTTTCATCAGCTAACTGCGAATATACTTATCCTTTCCCTTTTAAATTATAAAAAGCCTGCATCCCGGCATATCTGGCGCTGCTACCCAGTTCCTCCTCTATGCGGAGAAGCCGGTTGTATTTGGCAACCCGTTCGGAGCGGCAGGGGGCCCCGGCTTTGATAAAGCCGGTGTTTAACCCCACTGCCAGGTCGGCGATGGAAGTGTCCTCAGTCTCACCGGAGCGGTGGCTTATGACCGCAGTCCAGTGATTGGCCTGGGCCATGCGGATAGCAGCCAGGGTTTCGCTGAGGGTGCCTATCTGGTTAAGCTTTATCAGAATCGAATTAGAAGCCTTCTTTTGAATTCCTGTTTCCAGACGCTTGATATTGGTCACATAAAGATCATCACCCACCAGCTGGACTTTATTGCCCAACTTTTGTGTCAACAGCTGCCAGCCATCCCAATCGTCCTCTGCCATGCCATCTTCCAGGCTGATAATCGGATATAGGGATGCCCAGCGGGAATAGAAATCTACCATTTCCTGGCTATTAAAAGTTTTACCTTCCCTGGCCAGGCGGTATCGGCCGTTATCGAAAAACTCGCTGGAGGCAGGATCAAGTGCGATAAAACAGTCCTTTCCCGGCAGATATTGGGCCTTTTCAATGGCGCTAAGGATGGCCTCGATCGCCTGATCGTTGGATTCCAGCGAAGGAGCGAAACCTCCCTCATCTCCGACATTGGTGTTATAGCCCTTGCCCTTGAGCACTTTTTTCAACTGCTGATAGATTTCGGCTCCCATCTGAAGGGCGTGACTAAAACTCTCCGCTCCGGCCGGGACGATCATAAATTCCTGTAAATCAGTGGAATTGGAGGCGTGCTTTCCGCCATTCAGTATATTCATCATCGGCACTGGCAAAATGCGGGCCCCTGTGCCTCCCAGATGGCGGTATAACGGCAACCCAAGAAATTTCGCAGCGGCATGGGCTGAAGCCAGGGAAACACCGAGTATGGCGTTGGCACCCAGGTCGGATTTATTGGGGGTCCCATCCAGGTCTATCATCTTCTGATCGACCCCGGTCTGGTCTGCAGCATCGAGGCCGACAAGCACGGGAGCAATGCGCTGGGCCCCCGAGGGGACTGCGGCGACACCCAGTGTGCCGTTGTCCAGCTCCACCTCCGCTTCTAGCGTTGGATTTCCCCGCGAGTCCAGGATTTCTCTGGCTCTGACAGCTTTGATGGTGGGCATCTTATTTCTCCATTATCAGATTAAGTTTTAATTCCTATTCGGCCAGATCGATTGCCAACTGCACAGCGGAGAGGGCGTCCCCTGCACGAATAATCGAGTTATCGGTCTGATCGCTGCGGGAAAAATTCCAGGTATTTAATCCTATCACGGGGACGCCAAACTTCAGGGCGAAACTTATTTCCGAAAGAGTCCCATAGCCTCCGCCGATAGCAATCAAGGCTTGAGAAGAACGGACGATGATGATATTTCTGGCGGGTCCGAAACCGGTGACAATAGGTATAATAACATAAGGATTGGCGGTATACCGCTTGTCTCCCGGTAAAATACCGATGGTGATACCCCCTTCAGCTTGAGCCCCTTTACAGGCGGCCTCCATGATTCCGCCCTCCCCACCACAAATCAGGATGGCACCCTGCCTGGCCAGTTCGCGCCCTACAACTTCAGCTATCCGGGCTTCTTCGGAAGAACAGGTATAACCCCCAATAACACCGATATATCTCCTGGCATTCTTATTCATCGAGGTGTACCGTCACAGATGAAATTATAACATGCAGCCTGATAGCTGTGCTATAATTTTCTCCGAAAGACGGGCAGCCTGACTCCCAATCCGCAAAAAGCGCTGGCCCTGGCTGGAAGCACAGGCGAAATACATGTCATTAGCGAGGCCTCCGGCGCGGCGGGGAAATACGGCGAAATTGACTTGCTCGACCTGCATAATCTGGATGAGAAAGACGTCAGGGTCGGCCGGGTCTGCCGTGCCTGCGGAAAAGCGGCAGTGGAATACATAATCAAGGCTGCCCAGCTGGCGCTGCACCGGGAAATCGCAGCCCTGGTAACAGCTCCTATCAACAAAGAGGCTACACGGCAGGCCGGTTATGGCGAGCTGGGGCACCTGGAACTGCTGGCCCACTATACCGGAGCCACTGAATACGCCACGCTGCTGATGAGCGGGCCTCTTCGCGTGGTCCATCTAACCACACACTATTCGTTGAAGGAGGCAGTAGGCTGTGTCACCGGTGAGCGGATTCTGGCCCGCCTGAAGTTGACGCAGGACTCGTTTCAGAAGTGGGGGTTAGCCCGACCCCGCATAGCCGTGGCGGCGTTGAATCCTCATGGTGGCGAGGGAGGTATTTTGGGTCAGGAAGAAATTCAGGAAATAAGCCCTGCCATTAAAACTGCTCAGGAGGCCGGGATAGATGCCAGAGGACCTTACCCGGCAGATACTGTGTTCCTACGGGCTATTGGAGGCGAGTTTGACGTAGTCCTGGCGATGTACCATGACCAGGGACATATCCCCGTCAAAGTTTATGGATTTGCTAAAAGCGTCAGTGTGGCTCTGGGACTTCCCTTTATCCGGACCTCCGTTGACCATGGTACCGCCTTTGATATCGCTGGAAAGGGGATAGCCCAAGCGGAAAGCCTGGAGGAAGCCCTTAAGGTGGCTGTCAAATTGAGCCAGAACCAGGGACTGTAGCGCCGTCGGATAGGCTATTTTCAAAAATAAACCTGGCCACTTGCGGGGCTTCCAGGAGTTCCCAGACCCCTCGAATTCCGTGATGCAGGGCAGCAACTTCCAGGTGCAGCATGGCAATACCGCAATCCAGTCTTTTGGACACTCCGCCCCCCAGACCCCTGCCCGCTGTTGATATCGTGATCGCATTCGCCTCGATTTGAAATCGCCAGGGTTGACGGTTGGCGGCTGAAGGGGATAGTCGGGCAGCTTCCAGGACCGTTTTGACCCAGCCTGGCCAGGCGCTTTCGGGCAGTCCGGTGGTCAAGGCTGAGAGGGGGTTACGACGGCGGCTGCGTACAAACCCGCTGGCCATACGCTCCCCGAAGGTCCTGGAACGGGTTGAGTATCCCAGGGGGCTTACTGCCGGCACTTTCTCGCCGGGACTTAATTTGATGAATTCAGCCACCACCGCCGGTCGGAAGAAGCCGGCTACCCAACAGGTGGACAGGCCGAGGGAGGTAGCTTCCAGAACGAGGCCTTCTCCGGTATAGCCGACTGCCTCCTGGGCATGAGGGTCGTTCACGTTTCCGATAAAGGCCAGAGCCATGGGTGCCCCTCTGATAAAACCATAGGCTCCCAAAACTAAATTAAAAATTTTATCCGGTGTTTCAGTAATGAGCTGTGCGCGGGCTCCCGGGAAAGGTCTGAAGTTGTCGCAGGCCTTTTGCAAGTCGGCCAGGACCTCCGGGGGGATGGGCCGCGTGCTATCATATCGCCGTCTGGAGTGGCGGCCGGCGATGACTGGATACCAGCGTTGATAAGGAATATCCATTCTTATACCTGCCTTTCGAGGCAGAGTTCCCGCAGGGTATTCAGGGAAGCGAAAAACTCGCGCATCATCAAGCTCACGATGCGCATACCCTGCGGATTGACGCGGATCGAGTGGTTATCCTCCGAGATGGCGCCGGCTATCTTGAGCAAACTGAGTTCGATGCCCAGCTTTTTGTGTATATCAGCCCCGAACTGCTGGCGGAATTGGTCTTTATCCACACGCAGGCCGAAGATTTTGGTCAGGAGATAATAGCGCAAATATTCCTGCTCGGAAAGGAACCTCCAGCGGACGACAGGGAGATGGTCATTCTGTAATAACCCGGCATACCTGTCCAGCGCGAAGGTATTAACATAAAAGATGCCGTTCACCAGGCTTACCGACCCCGAGCCGATACCGATATAGTCGGCGTAATCGATGATATATTCGTCAATCATTCTCGGGCCTCTGGAGAAGCACCACACGGTGGAGGCCTGATAGCCCTGGAGATATATCTCTTTCAGGATCACGTCATAATACTGCTTTTCCCTGGAATTATCGACTTTGGCGAACCGGCTCTCAAGGACCTCTTTTTTATGGGGAGAGGGCATGAGAGGGTAGAAGGTCACCTGGTCGATACCCAATTTCTTGAAAGTGGCAATATCCGCCGCGAATTTTTCCACGGTCTGGAAGGGGAAATTGAAGATGAGGTCTATGTTTAAAGTCTCGAATTGGCCCTGCGCCAGAAGGACTTTTTGTTCGATTTCCTGCCCGGTACACTGGGTCCTCCCCATGGCTTTCAGCATCTCGTCATCGAAACTCTGGACACCCAGGGATAGGCGTTTGATTCCGGCAGCTTTCAGGGCAGCGACCGTTTCCGGGGTGATTTCGTGGGGGGTGGTCTCGAGGGAAATTTGTTGGACCGGAAATTTCTTTTTCAGATAATCGATGAAGGATAACAACTCATCCATCAGGATAGTCGGAGTCCCGCCGCCGAAATAAAAGTTGGAAAAGGAAAATCCCCTGCGGGCGTAAAGATCAAGTTCCTGCCTCAGAGAGAGGTAGTACTGGCGGGCTTTTTCTTCATGAAACAAATAGCGGTTAAAGCAGCAGAACGGGCAAAGCCTGCGGCAAAAAGGGATATGAATATAAAGCGACAACTCCTCGCCCGGTCGCAAGATCCGGCTGCTAATCCGGGAATCATCAATCTGATCATCCAATTTAAGGAATTTTTCACCTTCACGGTGAGTTACGTAACGCGCAATATTTGAGATCAATAAAGCATAACCTCGAAGGTTTGGTAATTCTATTATAATGCATTCTGCAGGGGGGCGCTTTCAGGCCTAGTTGAACTGGTTCATGGCAGCGGCGAGGCCTTCGGTTATGAGGCTGACGATAGCCTGGCTCACGCGTTGAATTGTATTTTCGAGGATGGGTTTATCTTCTGAGGTGAAATCACCCAGGACATAGTCTATGATGCAGGATTCCTCTTCGCCCTCCACCTGGGGGCGGCTGATCCCCACCCGGATACGGGTAAAATCTCGGGTCCCGAGGCTGGAGATAATGGAGTCTGCCCCTTTGTGGCCCCCTGAACGGCTGCCTTTGCGGAGGCGGATTTTACCCAACGGTAAATCCAGGTCGTCATGAATGACAATCAGATCATCCGGAACGACAGCGTATTTCTGCATCAGCTGGACTACGGAGGTCCCGCTGGCGTTCATATAAGTCTGGGGTTTAGCCAGCACCACTTCGAATCCGGCCACCCTGCCAGTGCCAACCCTCGCCTTAGCCTGTTTTTTATCCAGGGCTATGCGGTTTAATCTGGCAAAATGGTTGAGGCACAGGAAGCCAATGTTATGGCGGTTGTTGGAGTATCCTTTACCCGGGTTGCCCAGACCGACTATTAGTTTCATCTTTAAGCTACCTGAAGGGTCCCTGATTCCTAAATCTTTCGGGTTTCCAAAAGCTTGAGAAGCTCGTTTTCATCAATTTGTTTGATTCCCAGGGCCTGGGCCCGCGTCAGCTTAGAACCCGGGTCAGCGCCTACTACCAGATAAGTGGTCTTCTGGGTGACATCGCTTTTAGCGCTGCCGCCCAGGGACTTGATCCTCTCCTCAGCCTCTTCACGGCTGAAAGACTCCAGCCGGCCTGTTATGACAAACTCCAGTCCTTCGAGGGGGAGTTTCCCGGCAGGGGTGGGAGTTTCCTGCGCCAGATGCACCCCGAACTTTCGCAGCCGATCGATAATGCGACGGTTGCGCTCCAGCTTGAAAAACGACAGAACGCTTTCGCCAATTTTAGGACCAATGGTGGGTACTGAAGTTAAATCCTCCAAGGAGGCCTTTTCGAGCTCATCTATACTGGGGAAACTTTTGACCAGTCTTTCGGCCATTTCTTCACCGACATGGCGGATTCCCAGGGCGAACAGAATTCTGGCCAGGGGGCGGGTCTTGCTCTCTTCGATATTTTTGATCAACTTGCTGGCGCTTTTTTCCCCCAGTCCTTCGATGGCGGACAATTTTTCTACATTTACTATGTCCCGGTCGTATAGATCAGAGACATCTTTGACACCGATACCGACCAGGGTTTCACTCATGGCTACGCCCAGCCCGCGGATATCCAGGGCGGAGCGGGAGGCAAAGTGCTGCAGGTGCTCTTGAAGCTGGGCCGGGCAGGCCGCGTTAGTGCAGTAATACATGACTTCGCCTTCGGTATGGAACACCTCCGAGCCGCAGGAGGGGCAAACCGGCCGTTTATGCTGCGGGTCGTAGCGGGTTAAGGTTTCCAGGATACTGAACTCTTTTTCGTGACCGGTATGCTTTACGGGGCCGACTACTTCAGGAATTACATCTCCAGCGCGGCGGACTATCACCATATCACCGACGTGAATATCTTTCCTCCGGATATCGTCCTGGTTGTGCAGGGCAGCCCGGCTGATGGTCACCCCGCCCACGGTGATCGGCGGATTAAACAGAGCAATTGGATTAAGGGTGCCGGTGCGTCCGACGCTGATCTCAATAGTTTCCAATTTAGTTGTTCCCTCGATGGGGGGAAATTTGTAAGCGATGGCCCAGCGTGGCTCCCGGCCAACGCTGCCTAGTTCTTGCTGGAGCCTCTGGTTGTTTATTTTAATCACTATGCCGTCGGCTTCATAGACCAGGCTCGGTCTACCGGCGTTCCATTCCCGGAAATATTCTTTAGCTTCATCCAGACTGCTTACCAGCCGATTATGAGAGTTGATCTTAAATCCAAGCGACTTCAGGTACAACAAATTTTCCCAGTGAGTTTCCTTGGCTTCCGCGCCCTCAATCCAGCCCAAATGGTAGATATACATATCGAGAGGTCGCCGCGCAGTGATGCGGGGGTCAAGCTGGCGCACCGAACCCGCGGCCGCATTGCGCGGATTAGCGAATAGCGGCAAGTCCTCAGCAGCCCTCTCCTGGTTGACCTTAATAAATCCGGATTTCGGCAGAAAGACTTCACCCCGTACCTCAAAATGGGGAGGGGCATTCCTGGGGAGGGTCAGGGGGACACTGCGAATGGTCCGGATGTTTTGCGTGATATTTTCTCCCCGGGTGCCGTCTCCACGGGTGGCCCCTATTTCCAGCTTGCCGTCGGTATAGGTCAAAGATACTGCCAGACCGTCGATCTTATGCTCACAAACGAAATCGAATTTTTCGCCGCCCAGCATTTTCACTATCCGCTTGTACCAGGCGTCCAGCTCCTCATCGTTACCGACATCCGCCAGAGAAAGAAGGGGGACCCGGTGTTCGACGATCTCGAAAGCCAGAGCAGGTGCTGCCCCTACCCTCTGGGTGGGAGAATCGGCAGTAACAAATTGCGGGTACCTGGTTTCCAGGTCGCGAAGGTGATGCATCAGCTTGTCATATTCAGCATCGCTGATTTCCGGAGCGTCCATGACATAGTAAAGGGAGTTGTGATGGTTGATTTCTTCTCTTAACCTTTCGATTTTGAGCTTGATATCTTTTAAGGACTCTTCCATCTCGCACCCGTTCACGAGAGTATGATTTGGTTAAAGTATATCATAGTTTTCCGCTTGTTTCCCGGTGGTATAATAGGTTTTAAACAAGGAGTTCTTCGATAATTATCCGCAGATCCAGCTATAAATGGTATATCTTGACGCTGGCCACGCTCTCTTACGGCATCATCGCCGGCCTGGACAGGATGTGTCTACCCGTCCTCTTCCCTGAGATTTCCCTGGATCTCAATTTAAGTTTGGTCTCTATAGGGACCATCTGGGGAATGGACCCCCTGGCCGGTATGTTCATCAGCCTGCCTTCAGGGTTGATAGCCGACCGTTTCGGGTTAAAACGAACGCTGACCATAGTCTGTATTTTAGCTGGCCTTTTCAGCGCCTTAAGAGCTTTTACCCACAGTTTCTTCAGCCTGGCTGCCACAATGTTCTTGTTCGGCCTGATGGCAGCCATAACACCGGCAATTGTGCCCAAAACCAGTGCCCTCTGGTTTCCCAAACGCTATTTGGGACTGACTAA
>JAGDMY010000052.1 GCA_017860765.1 Chloroflexota bacterium
CTTGCAGACAATCTGACAGTTGTAGCAGCCATTGCACTTGGCTACATCTATGATCATTACTTTGCCCATCTTATTTCTCTCCTTTATCTAAGAATGACTTTAAATCCCCATCCTCTATTCTTTTACCAGCAGCCTATCCAGGGTCAACCCGGCGCCCGGATGATATGGCCGATTAAAAGCCGCGGGGTATGTCTTCCTCAGGTCGTCCAGATCGGCTTTTTCCACTTCCACCAGGAAAGCTGAACACACCATTCCCGTCACATTTTTGGAGATAGGCTTACGCGGTGTAATGGTGTTGATAGCGCCGCCTCTGTCGATCTCCCCCGGGACTATAGCATCATACCTTGCCCCATGGTCCATAGACAGCGAACCGGGCATCATTCTCTCCGTCACGTAGGCCCCACCCAGCACCACCCCCCGCTCATTGTATATTTTCACAATATCGCCGTATTTGATGCCCCTGGCCTCAGCATCCCTGGGATGAATCCACAAAGGCTCATAATAATATCCATCGGGGCCTTTGATCTTGCAGGTATCTACCTCATGGAACCAGGTGACATCATCCAGATTGGCATGGACCCTCCACCTGCCATGGTTGGAGATAATGAGCAGGGGATATTTCTGGCCCCTCTCACACAAAGGACTCTCCTGATGCGTCTCGCCGCAGGGAATCCAGTGAGCTACCGGGGGTCTCTCCTTATCATCCGGGAAATATTTGGCCAGGTTTTGCGAGTAATATTCCAGCTTGCCCGAGGGAGTCTTCAAGGGATGTTTCTCTGGGTCCTCATTGAACATACCGGTGATCGTCCACCACTTTTTATCTTGGCCCAGATTCTTGCAGGCCGGGTTGGAGGGCACGGCGAAGTATTCGCTTTTCTGGAACGCATCCCAGGTGGTGAATTGCTTAGCGCCTGAATTTTCAAAGGCGAATTTGATCCACTCATCGACCGTCTTGCCCCCGGTGACCTTGTCAAGCAGCCCCATCCGCTCGGCAATCATGCACACGATTTCATAGTCGCTTTTGGACTCGCCAATGGGTTCAATGCACTTCCTCTCCAGGAACAAGGCATCGTACTGGTCCCCGGTAGCCTCCACTCCGATATCCTCTTCTTCGAACTTGGTACTGACCGGCAGCACCAGATCGGCAAACTGGCAATCATTTTCCATCCAGGGCTGCTGGGCAAGTACGAATTCTATCTTGGGGCTCCTGATGGCTTTTATAAAATAATTGCTGTCGTTCCAACAGGTAATCCAGCAGGGGGTATCCGTCCAGATCATATGGATCTCCGAGCAGCCCGGCGCCGGATAGGTATATTTCACGAACTGGTCTTCGACCGGCTCGCCCCACATGGTTGTGCCATACCAGCTTACAGGTGGGTTGAGAATGGCTTCATGCAGCAAATCCTTGGCAATAATCTGAACCGGTTTTTTCCTGGAGATCTCCTTCTCCCCCATCAGGGAAATGGGCGGAGGCGTCCAGCCGGGAACTTTCCATTTGGCGATGTGGTCGAGCCGGCTGGTGCCGTGGAATTCCCCGGCCTGGCGTGGAATTTCAGTACCTCGATAAGCATACATCGGCATCAGCATCGGCAGGTCTTTCAAGGAGGATTTAGGCGGGTCGACCACTACCAGTGGACCCGTCATCATCTGATGTACTCCCGGTTTCCCCAGCCCCTGCATCCCCAGCAGCAGGACTTCCAGTCGGCCAGGCTCGCTGGAATAAGGGCCTCTGAGTCCGCCGCCCTGAGTTTTGGCCGTGGAAGTACGCTTGGAAGCCCACTCCCTGGCCAGGGCTTTGATGATTCTTGAGGGAACACCACAGAGTTCCGCTGCCCATTTGGGGGTCTTCGGGATGCCATCCTCCTTACCCATTACATATTCCGCGAATTTATCAAAACCAAAGGTATGCGTCTTAACATATTCTTTATCATAGGTGCCTTCGGTGATCCAGACATGTGCAATGGCCAGTTTCATGGCGGCGTCAGTATTGGGAAGGATCGGTATCCATTTATCCGCGTGGACCCCGGCCCCGTAATTCAGGTCCGGACAGACGTAGATGGCTTTAATGCCTATTTCCGCAAACCAGTAAAGTACTTTGGTGCACAACTGGCCGCCGAAGGCCCAGGTAGTGGTTTCCGGATCGGACCCCCAGTGCAGCATCAGCTGGCAGTTCTGGGCTATATCCGGGACCATATTCAATTGCGCTTCCAGTCCCACCGGGTCCATTCCCCAGACATGTTTAGCTCCCCAGTATAAGCCCTCCCAGCTATCCGGATTACGGGCCTGCAGCGTATAGCCGCCCAGCTCTCTCAGTAAAAGGGCATTACAGGCGTGAGCCGGATGGATGATTTTCGTCTCACCATGTCCGTCTGCCTGGCAGAGGACCGCGCTCATCCCATATTTGTCCTTAATTCTATTAAGTTCACTCACAATGATGTCCACTGCCTCGTCCCAGGAAATTCTGACGTACTGGCTATCCCCCCTTTTTTCCGTATTCCTCTGTCCCCTGGGGTCCCAGTCCACCCTCTTCAACGGGTATTTGACCCGGTTGGGAGAATAGACCCGCTTCTTGTAGCCCAGGTTATGCGGGGAGACCAGGGCTTTCAGAGTCGGGCGGAGCTTCTTTCCGTGTGCTTCCAGTTCCCAGTAGCCCAGCTTTTCGGGACTGGACTTCCAATCGTAATGCAGGGGGTGGAGGCGGACTATTTTGCCGTCCTTGACATCGACCATCACCGGATTCGAGCCAACACCCATTTCCGAAATCATGGTCAGCCCTTTAATACAAGTCTTTTCTCCGGTTTCATTTTCAAGTTTCTTTTTAGCTACCATCTCAGCCTCCCTCAATCTATCTTATACATCAACCTAAATCCTTACGCCATAAACGCCTCTACCCCCAGGCCGGAGCCTTTATTATAGGGCCGGCTGAAGGCCTCAGGATATTGTCTTCCAAGCTCATCCAGGTCCACTTTCTCCACTTCCACCAGAAATCCGCTGGTGGCAATTCCGGCGGCATTCCTGGAGGTGACCTTATGCGGTGAGATAGTATTATTGGCACCGCCCCTATCCAGCTCGCCCGGGACTATCGGGTCGTATTTAGATCCGTGGTCGGAAGAGATCGCCCCGGGGATAATCCTCTCTGTGACCAGGGCCCCGCATAGAGTGCCACCACGCTCATTAAAGACCCTGACGATGTCGCCCTGCCGGATCCCCCGCCTGGAGGCATCCGAGGGATGGATCCAGACCGGGTGATATAAATAGCCGTCAGGCCCTTTAATCTTGCAGGTGGGGATTTCCCTCAGCCAGGTCATGTCCTGATGCTCGGAGTGGACACCCCACCTGGGATGGTTCGAGACCATCAGGAGGGGATACTGCCGGGCCCTTTCACTGGAGAGCCTTTCATCATGGAAGGGACCCTTTTCTATCCATTTGGGGTAGGGCGGCCTCTCCTCATCACCCGGGAAAAACTCCGCCAGCCTCTGAGAATAGAGCTCCAGCTTTCCGGTCGGCGTAGTCAGGGGATATTTTTCCGGCTCATCATGGAAATTGCCCAAACCGGCTTTGTAGCTCTTCCAGTCTTTGTCCGTAGGCACTACAAAGTAGCCTCGCTTTTTGAACTCTTCATAGGTAGTATATTTAGCCACTCCGGAGTGCTCGAAGCCATGTCTCTTCCAATCTTCTATTGAGCGGCCTTCGCTGTACTTCTGCAGGACTCCCAGTTTTTCAGCTATCAGGCAGGTAATCTCATAATCGCTCTTCGATTCACCCAGAGGTTCGATGGCCTGCTCTTCGTTCAAAACGGTCTGCCATTGCCCGCTGAGAGCATCTACGGCAATATCCTTTTCCTCAAACTTGGTGTTGACTGGCAGGATGATATCGGCAAAGAGGCAATCGTTCTCCATCCAGGGATGCTGCATCAGGATGAACTCGATTTTCGGGCTGCGCACCGCACTGGTAAAGCTGTTGCCGTGGTTCCAGCAGGTCACCCAGGAGGGAGAGTCGGACCAGATCATATGGATTTCCGAGCCCCCTTCCTCTTTCGCTATCGGATAGGAGTATTTTACGAACTGGTCATTGAGAGGTTCGATCATAATCGGACTGCTGTACCAGCTCAGGGGAGGGTTCAGGATGGCGTCCGGTACCAGGCTTTTGGGAATCAGTTGTTTGGGCTTGACAGCGAAGTCCATGGTCACTCCGAAAAAGGCTGCCATGAGGTGAGGTATTATTTCGCTTCTGGGGAAGGCCATCTGGGCCGGATCGCCGAAGAAACCCCACTCGATAAGCTTGACCATATGCGCACCGGGTTTTCCCAGCCCCTGCATGGCCAGGAGGAGGATCTCCAGCCTGGCCGGTTCGGTAGAATACGGCCCGCGGATAAGGCCGCCCCCGTTGCCATGGGCAATCGTGACCCTCCTGGACGCCCAGTCCCGGGCCAGGGCCTTGATAATTCGGGCAGGGACGCCGGTCTTCTCTGCCGCCCATCTGGCGGTCTTGGGAATGCCGTCCTCTTTTCCCAGGATATAGTCCCTGCATTTTTCAAATCCGATAGTATGGGTCCTGATATATTCTTTATCATAGCTGCCACGGGTTATCCATTCATAGGCGACTGCCAGTTGTAAGGCGGCGTCGGTATTGGGTAAAATTGGAATCCATTTGTCGGCATGCACAGCCGCGGCGTAGTTCAGGTCGGGACAGATATAGAGATGCTTAATGCCGATCTCCGAATACCAGTACATCAGGCGGCTGCCAATCTGCCCTGCCCAGCCCCAGTTGGTGGTCTCTTCGTCACAGCCCCAGTGGATCAGGAGATCGCAATTTTCTGCCGCATCCTGTATGATATTGGTCTGAGGCGGAATCCCCACCGGCTCGCAGCCCCAGACATGCTTGCCACCCCAGTACCACCCTTCCCAGGAGTCCGGGTTGCGGGTCTGCAGGGTGTAACCCCCCAGAATGGTCAGCAGCTTTCTCATGCACCCGTGGCCGGAGTTGACAATCTTGGTCTCTCCGTGTCCGTCCGACTGCGAGAAAATAGCCAGGGGCCCATATTTGCTCTGGACGCGTTTTATCTCGGCGACGATGATATCCAGGGCTTCTTCCCAGGATATCCTTTGATATTTGCTTTTCCCCCTGGTCTGCGGGTTCCTTTTACCCCGGGGGTCCCAGTCCACCCGCTTTAGGGGATAGAGTATCCTGGCCGGGGAAAAGATCCTTTTCTTATATCCCAGGCTGAGCGGCCCCGGCAAAGATTTCAGACAGGGTTCAAAATATTTGCCCCGCGCTTCGATCTTCCAGGGTCTGAAGGATTGGGGGTCATATTGTTTATCGTAATGCAGAGGCCGGATGCGGACTATTTTGCCGTCCTTGACATCCACTTCAGAGAGATTGCCATCCGCCGCAAAACCACAAAAACTGAGACCCTTCAAAACAGTTTTTTCGCTTTTATTCGTTTGGCTCATCCCTGTCTTTCATCCTTCCTTTCAAAATAATCTTAACCTGAGGCAGTTAAGCTCACGATTGATCAGGGGACCTGAGATGTAAATACCCGCGGCGGCACATTTCGTGAAGGTACATTCAATGTGCGTTTGCGGAAAAGTATATCATCAGCCCCTGCTAAAGTCAAATAAAAAAACTATTTCAAAAATTACTGCTTAACTCCAACCGCGGCATATGTCATTTCGTAAAGACGCGCATACAGTCCACCGCGGGCTAAAAGCTCGTCGTGCCGTCCCTGGTCAACAATCCCTCCGTTCTCCAGAACAATAATGTTGTCGGCATCGCGGACGGTGGACAGGCGATGGGCAATAATCACCGTGGTGCGGCCTTTCTTAAGCTGGTTCAGGCCCTGTTGAATAATATTTTCGCTGCGCGAGTCGACGCTGGCCGTAGCTTCGTCTAGCAACAGTATGCGAGGGTTAGCCACCAGCGCCCGGGCAAAGCTGATGAGCTGGCGCTGGCCCATGCTTAAATTCTGCCCGCGCTCCTGGAGTTCAGTCTCGTACCCTTTTTCCAGCCTCATAATGAAATCATGGGCACCTACTGTTTTGGCAGCGGCTTTCACCATTTCTTCGGTGGCGGTCAGATTGCCATACAGGATATTATCCCTGATGGTCCCCGAAAAGAGGAAGGGGTCCTGCAGCACCAGTCCTAATTGCCTCCGGTAGGAGTTCAATTCGATCTCACGCAAATCCCGGCCATCTATTAAAATACGGCCTTCGCTGACGTCATAAAAACGGGCCACCAGATTGATAATAGTGCTTTTGCCGGCGCCGGTAGGACCGACCAGGGCTGTGGTCATTCCTGGAGGAAAGTGCAGAGTAATATTCTTCAGGACATCAATTCCCGGCTCATAGCTGAAGGAGACACCCTCAAATTTAATATCGCCCTGCATATGGGATACCGCAATGCTCGAGGGCCGGTCCACGATTTCCGGTCTCACATCTAAAACCTCAAAGATACGCGCCCCCGAAGCCATGGCTATCTGCAGTTGCGCATATTCCATGGTCAAGCTGCGTATGGGGTCGAAGAAATTCTGGATATACAGAACGAAGGCCACCAGCGTGCCTACCAGTATAGCCCCGTTCAGAACTCCCAGGCCGCCGAACATGACCACCGAGGCAATCGCCAGCGCCAGCAGAAGCTCTACAGCCGGCATCATGGCAGCCGCAATTCTGGCCGACTTTAGATTGGCCTTGAAGTTGTCCCGGTTTACTTTCTCGAATTGCCGGTTATTCAAATCTTCCCGGGACAGACTCTGAATTAAGCGGACTCCGGAGATGTTTTCCTCCAGAGAGCCGTTGACCGCCGAAATAGCCTGTCTCACCCTTATAAAGGCTTTGCGGGCCCGCACCTGCCAGGCCAGGATAAAAATAACCAAAGGCGGGATAACCGCCAGTGATATCAGGGCTAATCTCGTCTGCATAGTGAACAGGATAACTATTATGGCAACCATGCTGACCACTTCCCCAATAACCCAGAACGCCCCCGAATCGAGGAATTCTCCCAACTCCCCCACGTCGCTTTGCACCCGGGACATAATCCTCCCCACTTCGTTGTGGCTAAAAAAGCGGACGGAAAGACGCTGCAAATGGTCGAAGAGCTGGCTGCGCAAAGTTAAAAGAATTCTTTGCCCCAGAAGCGCCTCAACGCGTATTTGGGCGGCATAAGAGGCCCAGTTAAGCAAGCCCATGCCGACTAAAACAACAACGATCATATTCAAGCCATTCAAATTGCCGGTTACAATATATTTGTCTTCCGCCAGGCTGACGATGTAGGGCACAGCCGTAGAGCTGAAAGTAAACAGCAGAGTGGCCACAATCGTCAGGATGGCCGCCGTCCGCTGGGCTTTAAAATATGGCAATATTCGGGACACTACTCGCGAATCATAGGGTTTGCCGTAAAGTACCTCGTCCGAATCTGAGAGGCTGTCGTTGAAATGTCCGGTTTCCGAACCCGGAGGTCGATGACCATTCCCATCTCCCGGGGGCGGAGTCTCCTTAAGCTCGATAAAGGCCGGCCAGTGGCCGATTTCCTGCTGCTCGAACTGCAGTCCATAAAGTTGTTTATAGAGGCCATCGCGGCTCATGAGTTCCTCATGCTTTCCGCGCTCTACAATGCGGCCATCTTTTAACACCAGAATCAGGTCCGCTCTCTGTACGGAACGCAACCTGTGGGCAATAATAAAGGTAGTTCGCCCTTTCAAGGCTTCGTCCAGGGCTTGCTGGAGCAAATATTCGGTCTCAGTATCGACGCTGGAGGTTGAATCGTCCATAATCAGAACCCTGGGTTTCAGCAAAAGAGAACGGGCGATAGACAGCCGCTGCTTTTGGCCTCCGGAAAGGGTGATCCCCCTCTCCCCCACCGGCGTATCGTATTTCTCGGGCAAACTCATAATAAAATCATGCAGGCGGGCCACCCTGGCAGCCGCTATCACCTCCTCCAGACTGGCATCCGGTCGACCGTAGCTGATATTCTCCCGGAGCGTAGCGGAAAAGAGGAAGCTGTCCTGCTGAACAATCCCGATGTTCTTTCTCAGGGACCTCAGCGATATGTCCCGAATGTCCGTGCCGTCAAGCATAATACGGCCCACGCTCACGTCGTAAAAACGCGGTATTAGATTGGCGATGGTGGTCTTGCCACTGCCGCTGGCCCCTACCAGGGCGATGATCTGGCCCGGATTGGCCTCGAAATTGATATTTACCAGGACGTTTTCGCCGGAGTCATAGCCAAAAGAAACGCCCTCAAAGACAATTCGCCCTTCCGCT
>JAGDMY010000277.1 GCA_017860765.1 Chloroflexota bacterium
GCAGATAGCCCAGCTTCAGCTGACTATTAACCAGAAGCAGCAGTCCCTCTCTGATGCTCAGAATTCCGTAGAGACGGCCAGGACGGCGGTAAAAAATGCGCAGCTGGATGTTACTGATGCCGAACAGGATGTCAGGGACGCCCAGAGCGACCTGGAGGAAACCCAAAGTCTCAATGCGGTGATAAAAGCCCCCTTTGATGGATTCATTACCAAGGTCAACGTTAATGGAGGAGATGAGATTAAAAAGGGTACAGTGGCGATGCAAATCGCCGATCCCAACCAGTTTGAAGCTAACATTCTGGTTACCGAGAGAGATATCTCCTCTGTCAGGATAGGTGCGGATGCCATTGTTTCGTGTGATGCTTATAGCGGACTTAATTTCCCGGCCAAAATAACCGAGATCGCTCCTCTGGCGACCGTTCAACAGGGTGTGGTCAACTATAAGGTTACGGTGCAGTTGACATCCACTAAACCCACCTTTGCCGGGAGGACCTCCAGCGCGCCAAGGCCGGCTCAATCTTCAGGGGCGGGCCCGGCTGCAACCGGCACAGCCCAAACACCGCCGGCCGCCGTTTTTTCGCCACAATCTCCTCAGGCAGGGTTCGCGGCCCAGGCTGTGACTCTGAAGGATGGGCTGTCGGTTACCGTGACTATTCCTATCCAGGAAAAGGATAACGTTCTCGTAATACCCAGCCGGGCCATTACCCGCCAGGGAGCCACCACCACCGTGCAGGTGATGAAGGGCACGGCTACGGAAACTCGCACCATAAAGAGCGGACTAACCGATGGTTCGAATTCCGAGGTAACCGATGGATTGAGCGAGGGCGAACAGGTCCTGGTTAAAGCCGCCACAACCTCTTCAACCGGTCCCAACTTTGGTCCTCCTCCGGGCGGAGGTTTCATGATACGATGATACAGCTCAAGAACATTGTGAAGACCTATCCCATGGGTAAAAGAGAACTGAGGGTCCTGCAAGGCGTCAATCTTAGAGTCAACCAGGGAGAGATGGTCGCCATCATGGGACCTTCAGGCTCTGGCAAGACCACCCTCCTTAATATGATCGGTCTGCTGGATCGGCCTACCTCCGGCAGCTACCTGCTGGAAGATAAAGAGGTCAGCCGCCTCAGTGGAGGGGAACTGGCTAAAATCAGGGGGCAGAAAATCGGCTTTATTTTCCAGACCTTCAACCTGCTCCCCTATTTATCCGCCCTGGGCAATGTGGAGTTGGGGCAAAAATATGCCGGTATATCTGACACCAAAATGGCCAGGGAAGCCCTGGCCAAGGTAGGACTGGAAGACCGCCTGAGACACCGTCCTAATGAGATGTCCGGCGGTGAGCAGCAGAGGGTCGCGGTGGCCCGGGCTCTGGCCAAGAATCCGCCCATCATACTGGCCGATGAGCCCACCGGAAATCTGGATAGCAAATCCGGCAAGGAAGTCATGTCCATATTAAGTTCCTTGCATTTAGAAAAAAATATCACCCTGATAATGATCACCCACGACCCCAATGTAGCCCACTACTGCCAGCGCATTATCTATATCCAGGATGGGCAAATAATTAAAGAGGAAACCATATGAAAAGACTCTTCGACCCTTTATCCACCGCCTGGACAGCAGTAATAACCCATAAGCTGAGGAGTTTCCTCACTATCCTGGGTGTGGTTATCGGGGTAGCAGCGGTCATTGTTCTAATGTCAGTGGGCCGGGGCACGGAGGCCATGATTCTGCAAAATTTCAGCAGCCTGGGAGCCAACGTAATCACCGTGCGGCCGGGTTCCACCTCCTCGGGCGGAATCAGGGGGGGATTTGGCTCGGCCAACACCCTGACCATGGAAGATGCCCAGGCCATACAGGCTAATGTCACCAATATCAACGGAGTGGCCCCGACCTCCCAGACCGGAATGCAGGTAGTAGCTGGCAATCAGAACATGCAGGTCATGGTTACCGGTATCACACCGGTCTACCTCGATATCAACAATCTTCAAATTGAGGAGGGGGACTATATCACGCAGGATGAACTGGATAGGAATATGAAAGTGGCTCTCATCGGGTCCAGCGTCAGCTCCACGCTGTTTCCAGACACTGACCCGGTCGGAGAAAAAGTCCGCATGGGCAATAATATTTTCACCATCGTGGGGCTCCTCCAGGCTAAGGGGGGAGGGTTCATGTCGGCCGATAACAGCATCCTGGTCCCGCTGACCACTCTGCAGGGCATGATGTCGAGGTCAATCACTACCACCGGGCAGCATGTTGTCAGCGCAATTACGATACAGGCCGCGGATAAAGATTCGATCAGCGGGGTTAAAGACCAGGTTACCGCTCTGCTGCAGGACCGCCATCATATCGCCTTTGGAGCCGATAACGATTTTAGTATTACCTCAACCGACGATCTACTCAGCACCATTTCCTCCTCCATGGACAGCATGACACTTCTCCTGGGGGCTATCGCAGGGATTTCACTTTTGGTGGGCGGCATCGGGGTGATGAATATTATGCTGGTATCGGTCATGGAAAGGCGCCGCGAGATAGGAATCCGCAAAGCCCTGGGGGCGAAAGAGCGGGACATCTGGGGACAATTCCTTCTGGACTCCGCCCTGCTGACCCTTGCTGGAGGTCTCATCGGGGTTGCCATAGGGTGGGGAGGTTCCTATCTTATTGGCAACTCCGGCACGGTAGCCACCCTGGTCACCACTGATATCGTTCTACTGGCTGTTGGAGTTTCGGTTGGGATCGGCCTATTTTTCGGTTTTTATCCTGCCTGGCAAGGTTCTCGATTGGACCCCATTCAGGCCTTAAGGGCAGAATAATTTTACGGGCGTCCTGCCTCACAGCAGGCTAAATACGCATCGATTGACTCAGACGCTCAAGCCAGAGTTCCATATCGGATAAGACCTGAGAAAACCCCGGTTCATTGAGAATTTCATGGTAAAAACCGGGGTAGATTTTTAAGGT
>JAGDMY010000278.1 GCA_017860765.1 Chloroflexota bacterium
ATCCTGGGGCTCTGCAACTGGACATACCACTGGTATAAACCCGGCGGCAGACTTACCCCGGAGAGAATAGCCAGGATCTGCATCAATCTGCTCGAGAATGGTTATTTGCGGAAGTCTGGACCTTCCTCGCATCCTGCGGGTGAAAAACAACCGGCAAAAAGAGGGGCAGCCAGGCCAAAGCCCCGCAATCAGTTCGGAGATATTTTCCTGGGGTTTTAGCAGGGACGCCAGATTCCTGTATTAATATTGGCGGGAATCCAGGTACTTATACAAAAAGGGTTGCCTGCCCGGGCAGGCAACCCTTTTCCTTTCTGAATTCTCAGGAACCTAACTCACCAGCTTTAAGGTCATGGGGAAGCGGGTGTCTCCACCGGTCATGTAGTCCCCGGGGATTTCTTTATAGCCCACCTCCACCCTCTGTCCGATTAGCTCCATCCCGACTTTAGTGGGGTCCACTCCCTCTACATCCGCCATAAAGCGGCAGCCCTCATCCAGTTCAGCCATGGCTACCACATAAGGGCCCTGGAAACCGGTAGGGATCGCATAGCAGGTGGTAAAGCTGATAATTTTTCCTTTTTTACCGAGTTCCACGATCTCCAGATTCTCACGCCCGCACTCGGAGCAGACTTTGCGGGGAGGAAAGGTGAAGGACCCGCAATCCTGGCACTTCAGCCCCAGGAGCTTGCCCGCTTTGAGACCGTCTCTCCACATATAAAAGGTCAATTTGTATTCCATGATTACCACCCCCTCTTATAAATAATATTGCCGACTGAAGCAAACGGTCCGCCGAGCGTATCCGTAAGGCCAATTTTGGCACCTTCAACCTGCCTGGCGCCGCAATTGCCTCTGATTTGATTGACCACTTCATAGCCCTGGGCGACGCCGGTAGCCCCCACCGGATGTCCCTTGGCTTTTAACCCGCCTGAGGGATTGACCGGGATCCTGCCGCCGATTTGGGTCTCCCCCTTCTCCAGGCCGTACACACCTTTGCCGAAATCAAATAGTCCCAGGCCCTCGGTGGCCACAATCTCGGCAATGGTAAAGCAGTCATGCAGTTCCACCAGGTCGATGTCCTGGGGAGTCAGGCCGGCCATCTTATAGGCTTTCTGGACCGATATTTCACGGGCGATGGGTCGGGTATAGTCTTTCTGGGTGCTGAGACCGCCGGAGCTGGCCTGAGCTACGCCGACAACCTGCACCGGCTTGTTGGTAAGCTTCTTGACCGCGTCTTTAGAACACAGGACCATCGCGGCTGAGCCATCGGTTATGGGACAGCAGTCGAACATCTGCAGCGGCGCGGCAATCATCACGCTATTGTAATACTGTTCCCTGGAAATTTCCTTCTGGAACTGGGCTTTGGGGTTCTTGGTGCCATTTTTATGGTTTTTCATGGAGACCATGCACATATATTCCTTGAGCTGTGGCACGGGGATATTGTACTTGTGGGAATACATATGGCACATCATGGCGAACATGCCCGGGAAAGTAATGCCGGTGCCTGCCTCGTAACGGTGGTGGGCACCGGTATTCATCAGGCGGGTAGCATCCGGAGTCGGAGTAACCGTGTTCCTTTCACAGCCGGCCGCCATGACGATATCGGCATAGCCTGAGGCTATCCACATGAAGGCATTAACTATGGCTATGGTGCCTGAAGCGCAGGCCCCTTCCAGCTTGATCGCTGGCGGATGATTCATGCCGACTTCGGCGGCGGCATGTGAGCCCAGGACAGTAATGCCTTCGTTGACATCTCCATTGGCATTGCCCACGAAGAGGGCCTCGATATCCCCGGGCTTCAGATTAGAATCGTTGATGGCATCCATGGCCGCTTCACCGAAGAGTTCAAGCTGGCTTTTGGTTTCCCAGCGGCCAAACTTGGTCATCCCCACCCCGGCCACATATACTTCTCGCATAAAACAGTTCCCTCCTTTTTCTGTTTGGTTTCACCGTACCGAACTAATTACCTGGTTACTTATAATCGTAGAACCCCTTGCCGGTCTTGCGCCCCAGCCATCCGGCGGCTACCATCTTGCGCATGAGCACCGGCGGCGCATATTGGGGGTCCTTGGTCTCATCATAGATCGTGGATGCCCCATAGAAAACGCTGTCAATGCCGATCAGGTCCAAAAGGGCCAGCGGCCCGATGGGATGGTTTAAACCCAGCTTGACGGCATTATCGATGTCATCCCGGGTGGCAATCCCGCTCTCCAGCATGCGGACCGCCTCCAGCATGAAGGGAGTGCCCAGCCGGTTGACAATGAAACCGGGGGTATCCCTGGCGATTACCGTCTCCTTGCCAATCGATCGGCAGTATTCCTGGCAAATTTTAACGGTCTCATCACTGGTAGCAATCGTCTTCACGATTTCGACCAGCTTCATCATCGGCACCGGGTTAAAATAATGGGTCCCGACGACCTTATCCGGCCGCTTAGTAGCCCGGGCGATATCAATAATCGAAACCGTGGAAGCGTTGGTCGCCAGAACGGCATGCTGGGGGCAGACCTGGTCCAGTTCGGCAAAGACTTTCCTTTTCAGTTCCAGGTTCTCCATCACAGCCTCAATCACGAAGTCGCAGTCCTTGAAATCAGCCAGGTTGAGAGTGCCCTGGATACGGCCCATCACGGCATCCTTGTCCTGCTGGGACAGGCGGCCTTTCTCGACGCTTTTAGATAAAAAGGAGTTGATAGAAGCGAGGCCCTTTTTCAGCAGTTCTTCATTGATTTCACGTGCTATTACCTGGTATCCCGCCTGCGATGCCACCTGGGCAATGCCGGCGCCCATGATGCCGACTCCCACGACGCCTACTTTCTTAATTTGCATCGTACTCTCCTCAACAATAATCGATTCTTCCGCTATTCGCCTTTAAAGGAGGGTTTCCTCTTCTCGAAGAAGGATGAGGTGCCTTCCAGGAAATCTTTGGACTCAAAGACATCCTTTTGCAGGGTCTCTTCCA
>JAGDMY010000279.1 GCA_017860765.1 Chloroflexota bacterium
GACCGTTCTACTTTGTTAAAATCTTTCATCTAAAACGTCTCACTATGGCTCCAGTCCCATCGCCCGGGCGACAATGACCGGGAGGTCAAAGATCTCCACCGGGGAGCCCTCTTTTTTCGCAGCCTTTCCCAGGTGGTCAGCGCAGGTGGTGCAGGCGGTGACCAGAGTGCCAGCGGCCTGCCTGGCCTCTGTCAGTCTCTCCGCCGTATTGGCTGAGGCCATCTCAGGGTAGGCGCTGGCCGTGATCTTCGCCCCCGATCCGCAGCAATAGGACCAGCGGCGGCAGCGCTCCATCTCCACCAGCTTCAACCCGGGAATAGCCGCCAGGACCCGGCGGGGCTCTTCATAGACCTTAGAATGCCGGCCCAGAAAACAGGGGTCATGATAGGTTACTTCCATTTGAACCGGATGGGTTAATTTTATCTTTTTCTCCTCAATGAGCCTGGCCAGTAATTCGGAGATATGGACTACCTCAAAGGGAAGCTTGTCTACAATCAGGGGATAATCCGTTTTCAAGGCTTTGTAGCAGTGGGCGCAGGAGACGATCACCCTTTTCGCTCCAGCTTTGGCGAGAGCTGCGACGTTGCGGGCAGCTTGCTCCTCCAGCAGCCGGGTATTCCCGTCATGGCCGGCTACAAACCCGCAGCACTGCTCCTCTGCCCCCAGGCTGGCGATGTTGATTCCCGCAGCCTTTAAGACGGCCGCTGTAGCCCGGGCCACTTCCGGCTGCTGATAGCGGGCCACACAGCCGGCGAAGTAAACATCCTCGCCGGAGGTAGGGAGAAATTTAAGGGCGGCAGGAGTATCCTTAAGGCCAAAGATATTGTTATATTTAGCCATGTGCTCATCCATCTTGCGGACTGGCTCAGGGAGGATGGCCCCCCTCTCCACTAGCTCTTCTCTGAGGGACCAGGTCCCTCTCAGGGGGCGCATAAAGGCGCACAGTTCGGAGCACAAGCCGCAGGAAGTACAGGTATAGACAATCTCTATTAGATCCTCGGTCAGCGGGAAATCCTTATCATCAAAGATGACAGCCGCCAGGTTGCTGCGGCCGAGGGCGGTGTGAGAGCGGAATTTGTAATACTCGAAGGAAGGGCACTTATGGACCGGGGCGTTCCATTCCGGGGGAGGAAGTTCTAGCCAGTTATGGGGGATGAAGGGGCCATTATAATAGCAGGCAGCGCAATGCATGCACAGGGTCCAGTGCTCTCTGAGTTCCTTCAGGTCAGTCTTCTTTAACGTGTTCATTGCTCACTCCTTCCGTCATAGATTGACGGGCTCAGGATGTTGTTGGGATCGAGAGCCTTTTTGATGGTCTTGGCCAGATCGATGGCGCCCCGCTGGACATCGTAGGTGAAATCGGGAAGCAGCGGCGGCATTCTTTGTTGATACATTCCTCCTTTATGGATGTACCAGTCTCTCAATTCATCGCGGGCTGTCAGGAATTGCTGGTACTGGCCCGGATCATGGTCTTTGATCCGTACCCAGGTCTGGGAAGCGATAATTAAGCGTTTCATCGGATAGCCGTCATAGATGGGTTTAATCGGTGGGAAGCCTTCCCAGACCCCATATTTTTTCAGAATTTCTTCTATCTTGCCATAGACTTCCGGAAAGGCTGAGGTGGGATAAATGAACTCGTCCAGGTTGAAGCCTTCGCCCCGGTTGCGGACCGGGAGGGGCCGGCGGGGATAGCCCGCGAGAAAGGCGGTGGGCCAGGAAAGATGGAAGTACTGGGCAAAGTCTGGCAGATATGTCCCCTGGCATGACCGGCAGCATTCGTGAACAGCCTGTTCCTTGCCCTTCAGCTCAGTCTCATTTTCCGCGGTGACGGCAAAAGTCAACGTAAAATAGGCATCCTCGGGTCCAACGGGATTGCCCTCCCGGAGCCACCTCCACTTATCGTTGAGGTGGGCATCGAAGACTTCCATAGCGGTGCTTTCTATCATAGCTCTGGTAAGATCCTCGGCGCCCTGCCGGGGCCAGTAATAGGTATGGAAGCCCCAGTATTTCGGTTTGCGCAGGCAGAAATGAGCGACCTTGGTGACGATGCCGAACACGCCGTTAGACTTGGCGAAGAGACCGACCAGGTCGGGCCCGTAGATATACCGATAGAAGGGACCGAAGTCAGTCTTGGCATAGGCCATCGAGCCGACGTTGATAATGTCTCCATTAGGGAGTACTACCTCAAAGCCTTCCACCAGATCGATGTCCGGCCCGTAGCGGGTTTTACCAATGCCGTTCGAGGGGAGAAGGGCGGAACCGGCCAGGCTGGCCCCGGTATACCAGGTAGGGGTGGGCAGGATCAGGTCTTGCTTAAACAAGGCCTGGGCCAGTTTGTAGAAACTGCAGCCGGCTTCCCCGACAGCCTTCATGTTTTTGGCATCAATGGATATTATCTTGTCCATCTGGACCAGGTCCAGGAGGACGCCTCCATAGATAGGTCCCCCCGTTCCGGTCAGGCCGATAGCCCCCTTGGGTGTAACGGGTACCTGATACTGATTGGCGGCCTTCAGAATGGCGGAGACCTGCTCGGCGGACTGCGGCATCACCACCATGTCCGGCTTCGCCGAGAAATGCGTGCCCATAAAGGGGTTAAAGGCATAGGCCTGGCAGACGGCCGGAGCATCTGAGACATTTCTCGGCCCCACGATCTTCTCCAGGACTGGTTTGATCTTTTGTATGCCCTCTTTTCCCACCTTTACTCCCTCCTGTATATTTATTTGATCACCCGAGGACCGGTATTGCCACCAAAGCTGCTGTTCAAATAAGACCTTAGGAGGCATTGTACTGTGTTTAATTTTAAAGAGTCAAGCAGCTATATCACCCTCTCTGGGGTGAATATTGGCCTGAGCTCGTGATCCCGATCTATCGTAATATTCAAGGGATGGCCCTGAAGCAATATCCTCTCCCCGGGCAGGATTTATAGTCCCAGGTCTACCCAGGCA
>JAGDMY010000280.1 GCA_017860765.1 Chloroflexota bacterium
TAATCCGCAAAATATTTCATCGTGAGAGGACCGACCACCGCCCAGGAGAACGAGGTGATGGTAACTCCTTTAAAAATGCCCTGGTTGAGGTCCATAGACAACATCAGACTCCTCTCAGATCACATCCGCCTGCTTCAAATTTACCAGGTCCTGATTTGATAATCCGATCTCGGAGTAGACTTCCAGATTATGTTCACCGACCAGGGGGGCTCTAAACCCGGCGTCAAAATCCCCCTCTGATGATTTAACGAATCTCTTCGGATAGGTAATCTCAGCCCCCAGTTCGGGGAGAGCGATTTTTCCCCAGAAGTCACGGTAATGGAGCTGGTCGTTGCCCAGCAGGTCGGCCATGCTGGAGAGCGGGCAGATGGAGATATGCCTGGCGGCTGCTTCCCGGCTGATTGCCAATTTGGGGCGGGTTGCAAAGAAGGCCTCGATAGGGCGGCAAATGCGGTCGACGGTCTCCTGGTTGACTGTGAACATATCCAGCGTCTCCCAGTCCATGGCTTTCAGAAAATCGTCGGCGCATCCTTCACCCTCCATCCAGTTGACCAGCTCATGCAGTGTTTTGGCTCCGGTGTGTCCGCCGATGATATTAAAAAAGACGTAGCCATCCTGACATCGCCAGACCTGGCGCTGGGTGGAATGGAGACTTTCGCGGAAAGCGCCGGCCCTTTTGGGGACCATTCCGCTCAGTTCCCAGAGCGGGATAGCATTAGCCAGGAACCAGGCTGTGCTTTGCTGAAGGGATATGCCCACATGCTGCCCTTCTCCGGTCACCTCCCGGTGATAATAGGCCAGCAGGGTGCCAACTGCGGCATCGGCCCCGGCATGCAGGGCAGCCTGAGGCAGACTCATATGCAGCGGCGGGCGGTCGATATCACCCGTCAGATAGAGAATTCCGGACATGCCCATTGTTACTATATCCGCAGTTTGGAAATCCCGATAAGGGCCGCTTTCCCCGAAGGGGGTTATGGAGGTAAGGATGATGTCAGGCTTGACCTGGCATAGACCGTCGTAACCCAGTTCGAGGCTATCCAGATATCCTGGAGGAAACGACTCAAGGACAAAGTCAGCCGTACGGACCAGCTTTTTAAAGATCTCCCCTCCATCGGCCGAGGCGATATTCAGGGTAATGCCGCGTTTGCCAGAGTTATAGGCCCACCAGTAGAGGCTTTTTTCCGGATGCGGCGTATCAGCCCAGAAAGGGCCCATATTGCGGGCCAGGTCTCCTCCCGGCTTTTCTATCTTGATTACATCCACACCCAGGCCAGCCAGCATCTGACCACCCAGAAATCCACTGGCGTCCGTTAAGTCCAAAGCCCGACAATGGTTCAGCATGGCCTTTGCCCCGGATGGATATTATATTTAGCCCGCCTTGCCAATCTGTATTTTCCCCCTGGCTTTTAAATCGTTTCGCAGGTCCTCTATGGCTTTTTTCAGGTCAGCTTCCGGCGGATAGACCCGGTCAAATCCCAATTTTTTAAATTTAATCTCATCTTCCTGGAAGTCATGCCTGGAAACCCCCAGAATCCCTCCGATATATAAGAGCACATCATTCAGGCCGGACTCGAGGCATTTTTCCTTAAAACCCCTCAGGTCCAGCTCTGCCATTCCGTAAAGCGAGCTCATCAAGATGGCGTCCGCATTAGTCTCCTGGGCAGCTTTGATGAATTCGTCGGGAGGAGTCAGACAGCCCAATTCAACGACGTTGAAGCCGGCATCGCGAAAGGCGCGGGAGAGGATTTTAGTGCCAATGACATGGGCATCCATCCCCACCGTCCCGGTTATAATAGTAGGTTGTCGCGTCATTTTGCCTCCCCTTGAGTCCCAATTATTTTACCTTTGCTGAAAGCCCAAAAATCTTCAACCACCACCTGATAGTCCATTTTTCTCCGTTCCAGCCCTTCCCGTTCAGCGATCTTGGCCCGGTGGAAATCCTTGATTTCGCTGGAAAAGGGAAGGCTACCGAATTCGAGATAACGACAGGCCCCCTGGGCGTCCCGGATGCCCAGAACTTTATCCTTGACATGGATGTTGGGGCAGAAAGGCGAATCAATCACCCCGGCTTCCACAGCTTTAATAGAACCAATCACAACATCGCCGTCGCCGAACTCCAGGACTTTTTCCAGGATGGCCCTGATTTCAGCCTCTGCCATCTTTTCTTCAATCTCAACGCCCTTTATATCCAGCTCGATTTTTTGCGTGCGGATGACATTGAAAAACCAGTTGGCCGCCTCATAGCTGAGGGCATGGGCTTCCCGCGTGGGTACTCCTGCCCCTTCATCAATCGTGCGCACAAATGCTGCGTCTGCCCGGCCCAGGGCACAGGTCATCGCAGTATAGCTGAGATAAGCCAGGGCTGCGCCCAGGCTTTGGGGAACGGGGAAAAGGGGGATCTGATTGCCGAGCACGCCTGGTATAACGACGTCCCGATAGGAAAACCTGTCCAGAAATTCCCTCATCAAACGGGGTGCGATGCGCAGCCAGGCGATGTCCTGGGCCAGGTGTCCGTTGCAGTGCATCTGGGGCACCACGCTCTTAACCCCCTGCTCCGCGGCGACCAGGGCATCGATGATAATGCAGGCAATGTTGACGCTAAGGGGAAAGATTCCGGAGGGGACAAACCCGTGCAGGTCGGTGGTAATCACGGACCCCCTTTCCGTATAGTATCCAGCCAGTCTATTGGTGTACTGGCTGTGGGCGAAGCAGTCCTCCAGGGTGCGTTTTTTCTCGTAGCTGCCGAATTCCAGAAAAGAGCTTTTGCCGGCGGCTGTCATGCCTGAGGCCAGGGCAATTTCCATGGCCAGCTTCACTGCACCGCGGGGGCTGAAAGCCGCATCTACGCTTTCTATCACCTTCCGGGTGTTCTTGACCCCGTGGTTCACAATGGGATAGCCATTCAGCATGGGACGGCCCACTTTGATGGATTCTTCCAGGACTGTCAGGCAGGTTGCGGCTGTACTCCACGGCTTCAGCAAGGTCCACTTCACGGCCGGTCGGCCATTCTGTCAGCACCCTGTTATGCTCTTCCAGAAACTGGTCCTCATCGATGCGTTTCTGCCTGACTTTAGTATCCATTGGCCCTCCTCATCGGAAATATCTCTAAACCTTCTCCAAGGCAACAGCATTTCTATTTTTCATCTCGGATTAGCCTATTATTTTCTATTAGCCGATTTATTGTCAACCCTTCCGGTTCAGGCTAAGGCCCAGTGCTTACCGCTGACCGGAAACCGGCAATGGGGGACCGGACACTGGTAGCAGTTGCTGAGGCGGAGGGGTGGTAATTTCGCCCCTTTGGATTGTTCCACAAATTCAATGGCCTTTTTAACCGCTTCCTGGTCTCCTTGAATAACCAGGGTGATAGCCCCCTCAGCCCCACCCAACCCGCCGGCGGCGATAGGGGTGGCGGAGGCCCCGCTCAACATCCGGGCAGCGTCCACTTCAGTTATCACCTTCCCGGGGGGACAGGGCAACAGGCCGGCGGGCAGTCCCATTCCATATTCGTATTTAACCTGCCTGGCTTCCCTGGCGGCCACAGCAATCGGTGTGGGTATCATCTTCTCCAGTCCGGCGGGGAAGATGAGGTTAAAATTTTTCTGTCTCCAGGCAGCGAGTACAACCCCCAGGGTGCCCCCCTGAAGAGGGTCGCCTATCAGGATACCGGCGTTTCCCTGAGGGTCCAGCGCGTTCACTCCTTTGATAAATACATCCGTGGGCTGCATCGCTTCCAGTATTTCGTGCAGTTTTTCTCCGCTGGAAAACTTTCCATTTTTGATCATCCACCAACCGCGAAATTCCCGGGGATTGCTGGTAGTGGTCCTCGGGGTATATTCGGACATCCCCATTTCGACACACATCCCTTTAGGAGTCACCACTCCGCAGACCCAGTAGTTGGTTTGGGGCCTTTGACCGGTAAGCTCTTCGACGATGAAATAGGTGCTGGAGCTGGGATGCAGGAAAACCACTCCCTCGTCCGCCGCTCTTCGTACTATATCCAGCCTGGCTACCGCTTTGGAAATAAATTTCTTGGATTCGGCGGGGGTGAGTACAACTTGAGCCAACATTTTAGCCTCCTGCAGGAAAATTCCAAGTCTTTTGGGTTTGCCTGTATCCCTGGATTATGCTCTGGATGATTTCGTCGGCGCTCTTTATTCCTTTGACAAGACCGGCGCCCGCGCCGCAGGGAAAGGCCGCCTCGTTCCAGTCTCCCTCCAGCCAGGCCCGGGAGGAACTGCGGTGCAGTCTCATTCTATCCTCGGCAGAGGCTTTGCCGCCGCTTTCCAGCTTGACATAATGTTCTACCAAAGGCGTCTTTAAGGCCCGCAGCACCCCTGCCAGTCCGGCACAGGTTGTTGTGCCGTTATCGGCAGCTTCCAAAATCGCTTTTTTATAGCTGGGATGGGCCGGACATTCTATAGAGGCAATAAACCGGGTGCCCAGGTAGACAGCTTCAGCTCCCAGGGCCATCACAGCCGCCATGCCCCTCCCATCTGCGATCCCGCCTCCTGCCACAATGGGGATATGGAGGGCATCGACCATCTGGGGCACCAGCGTCAGGGTAGGGGTGCGGTCATCTCCGGTATGTCCGCCTCCCTCGAAGCCCACCGCAATCAAAGCATCGATACCTAATCCGGCATATTTCCTGGCTGCTTCCACATTATTATCCGGCAGCGGCCGGTGCAAGACCTTGAGCCCGCCATCCTTGAGCATCTGGATATATCTTTCCGGGTGCGTTCCGCACGTGATGGCCGCGGCGACGCCTTCCTCTACGACCACTCGAGCGCAATGGTCGCTGAAAGTCTCATCCTGAGGAAAGCTCATAATATTCACCCCGAAGGGCTTATCGGTCAGGGACCTGGCTTTTCTGATTTGACGGCGCAGGCGCTCAGCGGTCTCAATGGCATCGGTGGC
>JAGDMY010000053.1 GCA_017860765.1 Chloroflexota bacterium
TTGTGAGGAGTTTTACATGACACCCTTTACTCCGGTAATGTCATGTCATACCGGTCCTGTTTTATCTCTATCTTTCTATTCCTGAAGCCGATAACCCGGAGCCCTCCGGAATAAAGTTTGGAAAGACCGCTAAAAAGGCTGGCAAATTAGGTAAAACTGTCTTATTGGTACCGAAGAAAAGATGGAAGAAGTACTCCTTGCTCCCTGTGGAATGAACTGCTCGGTGTGCAGTGCCTATCTGGCTTTAACCCATGATGTAAAGGGCCGGGGGATAAGAATGCCCTACTGCGCCGGCTGCCGGCCGAGGAATAAGCAGTGCGCCTTCCTGAAGAAGCACTGTCCAAGCCTTCTGAGTGAAAAAATCAAGTACTGCTATGAATGCCAGGAATTCCCCTGCCGGAGGCTGAGAAGCATCGACCAAAGGTATAAGACCCGGTATAGAATGAGCCTGATCGAAAACCTGGGATTTATCAGGGAGAACGGCATAGATATTTTTCTCTCCCGGGAAAAGGAGAAGTGGCAATGCCATTCCTGCAGCGGGGTTATCTCTTGCCACAACGGACTATGCTTCTCATGCAGCCTCGAAAGGCTACGCCAAAAGAAACAAAAATATCGCTGGGATGAGCCGTAAATAAAATCTCCTGAAATCACCTTTATCTTAAAATACTTGACAAATGCGGTAAAATATGTAAGATTTATCTTGTATATAAGATATACATGATTAGTACGTATAAAAGAGGTGAGGCAATGGAGGCGCCGGAGGGTAAAAAGTTTTACGGATCGGTGACAGTAAGCGAACGGGGACAGATAGTGATCCCGGTAGATGCCAGAAGGGATTTTGGCATCCGGACCGGTGACAAACTGCTCATTTTTGGAGATCTGGAAAGGGGGCTGGGCATCGCCACCTTTGCCATCATGCAAAGGACCATGGCGGGGACTGCCGACCTGTTTAGCGAAATCAAGTCCACCATGAAATCTGAAGAGAATCAACATCCTTAGTCGGGTGATGGGAAGGGAATAGAACGCCGCGAGGATATTGAATGAAGACAGCCATAAGCCTGGAAAACATTAAGAAGACCATGGGGAACCGGGAGGTCTTGAAGGGAATCAGCTTTACCGTGGCCAGCGGGGATATCTTCGGTTATCTGGGACCCAACGGAGCCGGCAAGACTACCACTATCAGAATCCTCCTCGGCCTGCTGCAAGCCGATTCCGGAAGGCTGGACATTATGGGGCAGGATATATCCCGGAGCGACACCCGAAGGAAAATAGGTTTTGCCCTCGACCCGGATGGCCTTTATGACAATATGACGGCAGAAGAAAACCTTGAATTTTATGCGCGAATTTATGGACTGCTCAAGGCCGAAGCCAGGATTGCCGGGCTCCTGGGGGCGGTGGGGCTAAGTGCCAGGGCCCGGGATAAGGTCGGCACCTATTCTAAGGGAATGCGGCAGAGGCTGGCTTTAGCCAGAGCGATGACCCATGATCCCGAGGTGGTGGTTTTGGATGAGCCGACAGCCGGGGTCGACCCCTCGGGCCAGATAGAGGTGAGGCAGATTCTCCTGGATATGGCCCATAAAGAGAATAAGACCATTTTCCTGAGCTCTCACAATCTGGATGAGGTGCAGAGGATCTGCAACCGCATCGCTTTGATAGACCGGGGGGAAATAAAGCTTTATGGCGAAGTGGGCAGTTTGCGGCGGGGGATGGGAGGCGGCGCTGTGGTAATTGAGACGTCCGCTGAGGTCCCCCAGGGATTGTTAGATGAACTGAGAGCTCTGCCCCGGCTGGGACTGCGCGAAAACAGGGACAGAAGTCTGTTTTTTTCTCCGCAGGAGGGTACCGGGGTCTCGGATATAATAAGCTGGCTGTCGGAGCACCGGGTGAAAATCGAGAAAGCCGCCCGGCAGGAGGCCACCCTGGAGGAAATGTATTCCGCTATTTTAAAAGAGGTCGAGCCGATATGAAAGAGATTGGCTTATTAACCGCCTCGAGCATCAGGAATAACCTGCGGTTGAAGATAATGATAGCTGTGCAAATTGCGGTCGTTTTGATGTGCGTCGTAGCCCTGGTCCTGGCTTTTTGTCTTCTTCTAATAGCTCCAGAGATGGCGGCGGAGGTGCCCAACCGGCCGGCATTGGAGATGTATCTCGGCCTGATCATCTTCGCCTCCTCGCTGATCGGTTTGGGAATAAATTTAAATGTATTCGGCTTCCAGACCATGACGCGGGAAAAGTCCCGGGGGAACCTCGTAGCGCTGCTGGCGACGCCGCTAAAGGTGAGGCATATCTGGCTGGCTAAAAGCCTGGCAGTCTTTCTGCCCGGCCTGGTCCTGGGTGAAGCCCTGGCTTTAATCTCCCTGCTGGCTGTCAATTACGTCTACTTCGTTCCCCGGATAGGCTTTCTGATTACCCCCTGGATGATCCTCAGCAGCTTTATAGCCTTGCCGGCGGTCTATTTCGGCTTAAGCCTGCTGGCGCACCTTATCGGGTTAACCGGCAAACCGGCTACCGGCAATGTAATTGTCCAGGTATTTTTGCCGGTCTTTGCCTCGCTGATGATCAACCTTGCGGTCCGGCACGTTTTAGAAGCCGCGTCCTGGTCGTTCACCCTGGCCAATCTGGGACTGGCTGCGGTTATCGGGGTCATCCTTCTCTCGCTGCAGGCCCGCCTCACACGGGAGAGGATAGTCCTTTCGCATTGGGAGCCAATTGGTGCATGATTACTATATTTGATAGAGATTTCCGTGAAATCCGGCAGACCAACGCCTTCCGAATCCTGGTTATAATTGCCGGAATAATAACGCTTGCTGCAGCAGCGGGACTCTGCCTCGCATTGGGTCGGCAGATATGGTTGGCCGAAGAGGCGGCCCGGCCTTACCTGGAACTGATCCTGGGTCTGATAGCCTATTTCCTGCCTTTTCTGATCCTGATTGCTTTCATCTGGGCTTTTGCCAGCCTGCCCGTAGTCAAAGAGAAAATCAAGGGCAATATCGAGTGTCTTCTGGCTACTCCGCTTTCCCCCGGGGCGCTCTGGATGGGTAAAAGCCTGGCCATCTTTCTGCCCGGGTATGGCATCTCAATTATCTCCACGCTGATAGTGTTGCTGGCGGTCAATTTGATAACTATCGGCCCCGCCACAGGCTTTTTCGTCCTGCCGGTTCCAGCGCTGCTCACCGGCTTCATTGTCAATCCTCTGCTGTTCTTCGGACTGCTGGCCTTCATCCTTTTATTTTCTCTGGCCAGTAACCCCGAAATAGCCATTGCTCCCTCCTTTGTGGTCGGCTTCGGGTTAATGATGGGCCTCCCGCTGGGGATTGCCACAGGGGTTGTCAATATCGCGGCCTGGGCGTTTGCTTTATGGTATCTGGTGGGCGCGGTGGTCGTCTGGGGGGTGGTGGGTTACCTTTCCCGCCTTCTATCCAAAGAAAAGATCGTACTCTCCAGCAAAGGCTATTGATTTCGGGCGCTGCTCCCGAATGAAGAGTCAACGGGCCAAATCGCATATATAATGTTAAGTAAGATTCTTTATTCAACCTATCCGCCGCGGGCGGAAATTTTGAGTTTTGCAAAGGAGTATGAGATGGCTACCAGTAAGGCGATATCGATAAGGGTCCCTTTTACCAGGGATAACGTCAAAAAGTGCCGCTGCCCGTCATGTCCTGTCCAGACGATCAGCCAGTGCATGATAGAAAAGATAGTCAAACCGGAGGCCCTGAAAATTGATGCTGCGAAGCCCCAGGAAATCCCTGCCGTCTATTGTTCGCAGGGCCAGGCCACCTGTACAGATATCGATACCACGAAGAGCTGCATTTGCCCCACCTGTCAGGTGTTTGAGAAATATGAACTGGCTAAGGGAGAACCCGTGGAGTACTACTGCCGCGATGGCAAAGCCGGCAGAAAGTAGGTTGTCACCCTATTATGCCTGCTGGCCTGGCAGGTTGGCTCTGGCTAGCGCTTTCGACCCCCAGTCCGGGCTTTGTTGGACATAATATCGCTGGAGAACAAGGAGGTACCCTTATGGCCAGACCTTTTTGGAAGGGCGTGATTAGCTTTGGGATGGTTGTCATCCCGGTTAAAATGTACATTGCTACAGCTCCCCGGGAACTGAGTTTCCATCTCCTACACAAAAAATGCCTCACCCGCCCCAAACAGGTGCTGCATTGTGAGAAGGATGAGGAATATTTTTCCTCTAAAGATACCGTACGAGGCTATGAATATGCCAAGGGTCAATTTGTCGTCCTGGATGAAAATGATTTTAAAAAGATTCCGGTGAAAACTGCTCATGCCATCAGCATTATGGGATTCGTGGAAGCCGGGGCTATTGATTCAATCTATTACCAGAACAGCCATTTCCTGGAGCCGGAGGACCTGGGCGCTAAACCGTTCGCCTTATTGAGAGAAGTTTTAACCCGGACCAAACGCGTTGGCATTGCCAAGGTCACTTTCCAGAGGCGGGAACACCTTTGTTCTTTGCAGCCTCTGGACTCGATTATGGTCCTGCACAGTATGTACTTTCAAAGCGAAATACTGAGCCACAGTCAGATAACTCCGTCCAAGCAGGAGCTCAGCGAACCTGAGCTGGAAATGGCGACCTCTCTGGTTAAGGCTATGTCCACCTCGTTTAAACCGGAACAATATAAGGATGAATATCAAAAGGCTTTGAAAGAGCTGGTGGACGCCAAACTACAGGGAGTTGAGATCAAGGAACCCGAAGAAGTGAAAGCGACGATCCCCGACCTGATGGCGGCTCTGAAGGCCAGCATTGCAGCCACGAAAAAGAAATCCACCGAGCGCCAGGCAGTGGCCGCTTGATTTAAATTCAGGGGCTTTTTGGGATCAGAGCGCGGTCTCCAGAAGGGCCATCATCTGCCGGGCATTAGTGGCGGGGAAATCCCCGTGCTTATTTTTGAAGATAACATAAATTTGCTCCGCGCTGGCCGCCATTTGCTGTATTTTAGGTGCCCATTCCTTCAGCTCCTCCAGGCTATAAAGATAGTTGTATTTCTGGCTCACCCGGACATTTTTTTGCTCCCAGGTTTCCCGGTTTCTGCCATGAAAACGGACTATTCCGAAGGATGAGGTAAGTTCGGCCAGGGGAGGCACGCTGGACTTGAGTCCCTGGGGCTCATCCACACAGACCAGTGCCAGACCATGTTCTCTGAGGATTTCCAGAGTCTGGCTCCGGTGCTGATCGTTCAGCCAGCTTCCGGCCCGGAATTCGATGGCCAGCCGGTATTGGGGGAGCTTTTCCTGGAGGTGAGCTATATATTCGCGGTTATCCGGACCGGGATGGAACCAGGGCGGGAATTGAAAAGTGACCGGGCCCAGTTTTCCGCTCAGAGCCAGAGGCCTGATTGAATTGGCAAAGCGCTCCCAGATGGCCCCGGTTATCTCTGCCGGCAGATTGTTAAGATATAAATGTCCCTCCTTATTGAGAGCTCCGGCCGCTTTATCGCGAAGGTCCCGGGGGAGCGAGCTCAATCGGGTGGGGTGGTGCGTGAGCAGGCTGAAAGCCTTGACCTCGAAAAGGAACCCCGGTGGGGTGGACTCTATCCAGACCGCTAAATTGCGGCCGGTCGGCAGAAAATGGTAGCTGGAGTCCACCTCTGCAATCGGGAAGTTGGCAGCATAATAGCGCAGTCTTTCCGCCGGAGTTTTCAGTTGCGGCGGATAGAAGCCGCTGGCTATCAGCTCCGCATCGGCCCATGAGGAGATTCCTATCAAAATCTTTGGCATAGGGTGCAGGCCTCACCTTAAACAGTAAGCTTTACTTTTATCATATGATAAAAGGGAAGAGGCCGGTGATGCTGAAAAACTATGCAGAAAAGCGCCATTTTGAGCGTACTCCTGAACCATCTCCCGGGGTCCAATCAGGCCAGGGGCCGCTGGTCTTTGTTGTCCAGAAACACTCCGCCCGCCGGCTGCATTATGACCTGCGCTTGGAGGTTGAAGGGGTCTTGAAATCCTGGGCAGTCCCCCAGGGCCCTTCCCTGGACCCCAAAGTCAAGCGTTTGGCAGTGATGGTCGAGGACCACCCCATCGAATACCAGTCCTTTGAAGGCATTATTCCCGAGGGAGAATACGGGGCCGGACAGGTAATTGTCTGGGACCGGGGTTTTTATTTTCCCGAAGAAGAAGGAAAAGTATTTTCCGGAGAGCGAAACCTGGCGGAGCAGGTCGTCCAGAGGGGACTGGCAGAGGGGAAACTTTCCTTAAATTTGCACGGCACCAGGCTCAAAGGGTCCTGGGCGCTGGTCAAGATGAAGAACACCAAAAACGATTGGTTGCTGATTAAACACCAGGATGAGTTCGCCGACCCTGGAATCGACATACTGGAAAGTGGCAATTCGGTAATATCGGGACTGAGCATCCAGGACTTGAAGGAAGGACGCACTTCCCGCCAGGTGGACGCCAAGGAGCTGGAAAAGATACTCGGCGCCAGGCAGGCCCGTTTTCCTGATTCGCTGGGTCCGATGATGGCCTCTCTGACTCAAAAGCCGTTTTCCGACCCGGCATGGATTTTCGAACCCAAGCTGGACGGCTTTCGAATTCTCTCCTTTATCGATCACGGAGAAGTTAAATTAATGTCCCGGAACCAGCTGGTGGTGTCTCACAAGTACCCGGAGATAGTTGAAAGCCTGAAAAAGCAAGCGGCCGGCCAGTTGGTGATGGATGGAGAGGTGGTAGCCCTGGATAAGGATGGCCGTTCCTGTTTTCAGTGTCTTCAGGATCACTGGCAGCGCGGCGACGATCGCTACGGCAGCCAGGACCGTATAGAGAGTTCCATAGTCTACTACGTTTTCGATATCCTTTACCTGAACGGGTTCAGTCTCATGGATGTCCCCTTGCGGGAAAGAAAGGGCTTGCTGGCCCGGGCGTTCTCGCCGTCCGGAAACGTGCGGCTGGTCGAATTCTTTGAAAAAGATGGGTTAACTCTTTATGAAGCTTCGGTAAAAATGGGGCTGGAGGGTGTTATGGCCAAGCGTGAAGATAGCGTGTATGAATCCGGGCGCCGCTCTGCGAACTGGCTTAAAATCAAAGCTACCCGCAGCGATGAGTTTGTTATCGGAGGATTTACCCGGGGTGCGGGAAACCGGGCAGATAGTCTGGGCGCCCTGCTTTTAGGAAACTACGACGACAAAGGCCAGCTGGTTTTTGCCGGACATGTGGGAACGGGTTTCAATGAGAAGTCCCTGGCAGAACTGCGGCGGCGCCTCGAGGCGCTCAAGACCGAAAGATCCCCCTTCCTGAATGCACCCCGCTCCAGGGAGCCGGCCACCTGGGTGAAGCCCGAACTGGTTGCCGAAGTGAAGTTTGCCGAGAGGACTCAAGAGGGCCTTCTGCGGGCTCCGGTTTTTCTGCGTCTGCGTGAAGATAAAGCGGCTGCTGAAGTTCAACTAAACGAGACTGCCTCCGGGAAGGGTGAGAAAGACCCCCCTCCCCGGTCCAGCCTCGAAAAAATAATTGAACAATTTGAGAAGGGGCCGGAAAATTTGGAGGTAGAATTCGGGGCGGACCGGATATCTTTCAGCAACCTGGGTAAAGCCCTCTGGCCTGCGGTCGGCAAGCACAGGGCAGTTACCAAACGCGATTTGCTGATCTATCTGGCCAGGATCTCACCCTACCTGCTGCCTCATCTTCAAGACCGTCCGCTTACCCTTACCCGCTATCCCAACGGAATTCACGGGGAGCACTTTTTTCAGAAACACTGGTCCGGTCCGCTGCCCGGCTTTGTGAAGACCTACGTCCTTTCCGAACATGAGTCCGGGACGCACGAATACCTGGTCTGCGACAATCTGGCCACATTGCTCTGGTTGGGACAAATGGCCAATATTGACCTGCATACCTGGTTCTCCCGCATCACGCCGGGGCCCATTGCGGGGAGCTCAGTGCAAAAGGCCGGGGCGACGCCCGATTTCTTTTCGCAGTACCCGGATTTCATCATCTTTGATATTGATCCTTATATCTATTCCGGACATGAGCCGGCGGGAGCGGAGCCGGAATTAAATCCGCGGGCTTTTAAAAAGACCTGCCAGGTAGCCCAATGGCTAAAAGATACCCTGGATGGTCTCTCTGTAGACTCCTTTATCAAAACGTCAGGGCGGACGGGCCTGCATATCTACGTTCCCCTTGTCCGTCATTTTGATTTTTCCGCGGTTCATTCCGCAGCCAAAACTCTGGCAACCTATATGTTTCAGAACCATCCTCAGGACATTACCATA
>JAGDMY010000281.1 GCA_017860765.1 Chloroflexota bacterium
CTGGGGTATGCTGAAAGCCAGGAAGCCCCTCAGGTGCCTGAAATTAGGTGTCGGGAACCCCACCCCCCGCACCACCATATAAAACAAAACGCCGAATAAGATTGCATCGACGCCGATCAGGGCGCCTATCACCCATTCCAGAGAAAATCCGGTTTTAGCCAGGGCTACGATCGTCAGTATTTTAACCGCGGAATAAGCCGTCAGCATAATGGATAATCTTTTTATCTGGCGTCTGGAACGCAGATACTGGACTAAAAATACGTACAGGCCGCTGATAAATACCCAGACAGCGGTCAAACGCACAAAAATAATATACTGGGGACTATCAAAAAGAAAAAGGGAAAATTGAGAGGCCAGCAGATTCACTATAATTAAGATGACGCCAGCCGATATAATTATAGCGGTCAGCATAGATCCCAGATATTGGCGCCTTTTAAGAGGGTCCTCCTCGGCGGAAAGAAACCTGATAGCGGCATTTCCCAGATACAGCGTAACCAGTGGAATGATCAGGTTGACTGTCACCATCACCTGGGCCCAGACGCCATACATTTCAGTGGAGTAAGATTTGGTTAAAGCCGGCAGTGAGACTATGCCCAATAGGGAGGTGAATATTTGAGACAGTCCTATCCAGATAATATCGTTGATAAACCTCCGGGGCTCATTACCCGGCCTGGGAGCGGGGGCTGCGGTCTGTCTATTCAGGGTCATCAAAATATCATTCCCGATCGATTTCTTTTCCCGGTCGCCAGATGAAACAGGTCTGATAATATTTTGGCTCCGGGTGCCCAGTCCGGAGCCAGCATAAAGGAGGTGGATAATGAAAAGGTAATAGAACTTTAGCGCGAATGCCCCCTTGTTGGCAATAGGAATTTAGTACTGGGCTGGCTGCACTCCTGACCACCTTCAATAACTCTCATTAACCATTCTTAATTCTGAACGAACATGCAGCTATAATAATACATGGGGGTAATAAATATGGCAAACAACAAGAGCAAAATAGGGGTTTTGACAGGGGGAGGGGACTGCGCCGGGTTGAATGCTGCCATTAAATGGGTGGTCAAGACGGCCCTCGACCGGCGCCTGGAAAAAGAGCGTGGACTCAGCTATGAGGTCATCGGGATCAGGGACGGCTGGAAAGGCCTGACGTTCACCGACGAGAACCGCCAGGAGTTTCTCACGCCTTTGAACGAAGAGATTGTCAGGACCTGGGACAGGTACGGCGGCACCAACCTGGGGACTTCCAGGTATAATCCTTTCAACCCTAAAACCGACACCTCAAGGCAGGTGGTCCGCAATATCGAAAGTCTGGGACTGGATGTGCTGATAGTCATCGGCGGTGACGATACTCTGGGCGTCGCCGCCAAACTGTCCCGGGAGGGGGTCAACGTGATCGGCATCCCCAAGACTATCGATAAGGACCTGGTGGGCACCGACTATACGCTGGGGTTTGAGACCGCGGTAGAGATCATCACTGATATTGTGGACAAGTTGCGGACGACGGCTGGCTCTCACCGCCGCATTTTCATTGTGGAAACCATGGGCCGGTCGGCGGGATGGCTGGCCCTTAAAGGCGGGGAGTCCTGCGGTGCCTATATCATCCTGATACCCGAATATGACTTTTCCCTGGAGCGGGTATATAACTTGATCCTGGAAGGTAGAAAAGCGGGGACGCGCTATGATATTATCCTGGTAGCGGAGGGGGCCAAGCCGGCTGGAGGCAGGACGGTGGTCAAGGACGATAAACTGGATGCCTTCGGGCATGAGTCCCTGGGAGGCATCGGGGAATTCCTTTCACAGGAAATCAATAAAGCGCTGGGGCTGGAGTCACGGAGCGTGGTCCTGGGGTATATCCAGAGGGGGGGAGCTCCCTGCGCTTATGACCGCCGCATGGGAAGGTATTATGGTATTGCGGCAGTGAACCTGGCCGTGCGTAAACAGTTCGGCAAAATGGTAAGCTATCGGGACGGTAAATTTACCGCCGTCTCGCTGGAAGAGGTTGTCGGACGCCTCAACCTGGTGGATATTCCCACCATGTATGATGTGGCCAGATATAATGGTACCAGAAGCATACTCGCTGAAGAGGAGAAGGTCCATGTGCGCAAAGATTAGCTCTACCGAACTGGAACTGTTGGTCAGGGAAGCAGCTTTTGGTGCTGCCAAAACCGAAAAACAGAGCCAGATTTATGGGATTGCCCGGGATAGCGGTATCTTCACCGCCAGCATTCAAGGCCTTTATGAGGCTGTCGGTCGGGGAACCTATCGAGGCTTTACCGTGCCCGCGATGAACCTGCGCGGCATTACCTATGATGTCGCCCGGGCGGCTTTCAGAGCAGCTATCAAAGGGCAGGTGGGGGCGTTCATTTTTGAAATTGCCCGGTCTGAAATGGAATATACCCTGCAAAGCCCGGCGGAGTACGCCGCCATGGTCCTGGCGGCAGCTGTCACCACGGGATTCCAGGGCCCCGTCTTTCTTCAAGCCGACCACACCCAGGTAAGACGCAAGAATTATCTGGCGGATGCTGCTAAGGAAGTGGACTCGATGAAGAATTTGATTAAGGACGCCATCGAGGCCGGATTTTATAATATAGATATTGATGCTTCCACCCTGGTGGACATTCAGAAAAAGGACCTTTTGGAGCAGCAGGATCTCAATGCCCGGATTACCGCCGGAATAACACAATATATCCGCAGCCTCGAACCGGAGGGTATCACCGTATCGGTGGGAGGGGAAATCGGAGAAATCGGGGCCGGCAACAGCACTGAGGGCGATCTGCGGGCGTTCATGAAGGTGTACCGGGCCAATCTGCCGGCGCCCCTCAGGGGAATCTCTAAGATCAGCGTCCAGACCGGCACAACACATGGCGGCATTGCCCTTCCGGATGGGACCATCGCCAGAGTGGAACTGGACTTCGATACCCTGGAAAAGCTGTCGCGAATCT
>JAGDMY010000282.1 GCA_017860765.1 Chloroflexota bacterium
AAGTTAAGCTCCTCCAGGGCCAGGTGAGCTTTCAGTAAAACCGTAGCAGCCGGCGCCTCATACACTTCCCGCGATTTGATTCCCACCAGGCGATTTTCAATATGGTCTATGCGTCCGACACCGTTCTCCCCGGCTATTCTGTTAAGGCGGTCAAGCAGGGCAATGGCGTCCAATTTTTCCCCATCCAAACTCACCGGAATGCCTTTGAAAAACTCAATTTCAAGGTAAGCCGGTTTATCCGGAGTGCGTTCCGGAGATTTAGTCCAGATAAAGGCATCTTCCGGTGCCTCGTTCCAGGGGTCCTCCAGAATGCCACATTCGACGGCCCGCCCCCACAGATTCTCGTCAATGGAATAGGGACTTTTTTTTGTTACCGGAATCGGTATTCCGTTCCTTTGGGCATACCGGATAGTCTGTTCACGTGTCATACCCCACTCTCGAGCCGGGGCAACAATTTTCAGGTCCGGTGCCAGGGTATTTATCCCCACATCCAGCCTGACCTGATCATTGCCCTTACCCGTACAGCCATGGGCCACCGCTGTAGCCCCATTTTCCAAAGCTACCCTGGCCATTAACCTGGCTATCAGAGGTCGGCCCAGAGCGGTTGCCAGCGGGTAAGAGCCTTCATAGATAGCATCAGCCTGCAAAGCCGGCCAGCAATAATCCCGGATAAACTCCTCCCTGGCATCGATCACATAAGCCTTCTTTACTCCCAGTTTTATGGCTTTTTTGCGAATCGCTTCCAGGTCCGGGACATTACCTATATCCACAGTCAAAGTAATGACATCCATTTTGTAATGCTCGGGTATCCATTTGATGGCGACCGAAGTATCGACCCCGCCGCTATAAGCCAGTACTATGCTGTCAGACACTTTAAACCCCCTTAACTAATGGTCGAAATTCTGATTATACACTAACCGGAAAAAGTATTAAACTACTCCAGGTTCGTCTGACCTGAGTTTTCCATCTTGTCCTCTGGCAAAGAGAGACGCTTTAGAGGGCCAGACCGGACAGGGCCTCATCCAAAATACCGATGCCGGTGTCTACCTCGGTCTCGGTAATAATTAATGGAGGAATAACACGCAATAAGTTAGGTTTCAAAAAGTTGATTACCAGTCCCTTTGCCAGGCAAGCATACATGGCTGCTTCAGCAATGTCCCGGTTAAACTCAACCGCAATTAATAGTCCACGACCGCGGACATCGGAAATAAAACTATACTTTTTCTTGAGTGCGTCCAATTTCAACATCAGATATTGTCCCATGCGTTCGGCATTACCAGGTATGTTATTTTCTATCAGATATTTAGACACAGAGTAACCGGCAGCACAGGCCAAAGGGTTGCCGCCAAAGGTGGTCCCGTGTTCACCCGGGCTGAACACTGAAAACCTCTCTTTGGCCAGAATGACACCTATGGCTACCCCGCTGGCTACACCCTTAGCCAGTGTGATAACATCCGGTTCAATCCCGAATATCTCATAGCCAAATAGTTTACCCAAACGGCCCATACCAGTCTGAATTTCATCCAGCATCAGGAGAATACCTTTCTCATCGCACCAGTCACGCACTTTTGCCAGATAATCCTCATCAGGAATATTCACTCCGCCTTCTCCCTGAATCGGCTCCAGCAAAACAGCACAGGTTTTGGAGGTTGTAGCTCTTTTTATGGCCTCAATATTGTTGTAGTCTACGTTCACAAAACCCTCAGGCAAGGGGAGATAGGGTTTCTGGAACTTGGCCTGACCGGTAGCAGCCACCATAGCCAAAGTACGACCGTGAAACGAGTTGATGGTCGAGATAATTTCGAAAGCTCCATTGAGCTTTAAGCCTCCATAACGTCTGGCAAGTTTCACCGCGCCCTCATTGGCTTCAGCCCCGCTGTTGGCAAAAAAAACTTTGTCAAAGCAGCTATTCTTGACCAGGAGTTCTGCAAGCTGCCCCGCGGGCAGGTTATAATAAGCATTGGACACATGTATCAGAGTCATGGACTGCTCACTCAGAGCTTGAGCCAGAGCCGGATGACAATGTCCCAGGCTATCAGCCGCCCAGCCGCCAACAAAGTCAAGGTATTCTTTGCCATTCTCATCCCAGAGACGTAAACCTTGGCCTTTTACGAAAGTAACCGGAATCCGTTTTATGAAATTCATGATATATTTTTGGACTAACTCTTGAGAAGAGCCAGCTTTATTTTCCTGCATCTTTTTACCTCTTAATATTTTCTCGATAGATGGTGGTACCTCCCGCTCCATCCTCAATCTCCTTTAGTAAGGCGTGGGGCTGCCTGCCATCGATTATTCGGGTTTCCCTGACACCATCCAGGGCCCTCATGCCTGCCCGAATTTTCGGAATCATCCCTCCCGAGGCTACGCCCGACGTAATCGAAGCCTCAGCCTCGCTGACCGTCAGCTTAGATAACAGCTTGCCACTCTTATCGCAAACCCCTGCTATATCAGTTAGGAATATCAGTTTCTCAGCGCCGAGGGTAGCTGCGATTTCTCCGGCAGCAGCATCCGCATTCACATTTAAAAGCAGAGGATGGTCTTTTAGATTTCGCCCCACATTGAGGCTGATTGAAGACACTACAGGTATATAACCCGCCTCCAATAACATGCGTAGAAGCCCAATATTTACCTTTACCAGATTGCCGACAAAACCCAATTCCTGATTTTTGATCTTGCCCTGGAGCAAAGCTCCATCCACTCCACTGATGCCGATAGCCTGGCCTCCGTAATTGTTGATTGAGGCTACCAGTTCCTTGTTGACCAGGCCAGCCAGCACCGCGGTAACTATCTCCAGCCCGGCTTGATCCGTCACCCTCTCTCCCTGGACAAAGCGGGCCTCGGCTCCTTTTTCCGCCAGCCATCGGGTGACGATTTTTCCCCCTCCATGTACTACCACAACCGCGATACCCCGCTTGCGGAGCTCCACCAGGTCTTCCA
>JAGDMY010000283.1 GCA_017860765.1 Chloroflexota bacterium
CAATGCCGTCATTTGCAGGGTTTTGTGGTCTTCGGCTCTGATCTCCAGCGCTATAGCGCCTTGCCCGACCGCAGGCAAGATCAGATCAGTGGCGATTATTTCGCTTATTTGCCCGGCGAACCCCAGGCGGATGACTCCTGCATACGCCAGAATAATGCCATCCAAATCCTGTTCTACCATCTTTTTCAGCCTGGTTTCCACGTTGCCGCGCAGGTCAATCATACGCAGATCGGGGCGCAAAGCTCGGAGCTGAGCAATTCTCCGCAGACTTGAAGTTCCCACCGATCCATGCAGAGGCAGACTGGTCAGGGTGTAGCCCTTATGCGAAATGAATACATCCTGGGGGTTTTCACGTTTCAACACCCCTCCCAAAGCCAGGCCAGGCGCCAAAACCGAGGGTAAATCCTTCATGCTGTGCACGGCTAGATCGATTTCACCAGCTAATAGTTCATTTTCAATTTCGCGGGTAAAAAGGCCCTTGTCCCCGATTTTAGACAGAGCCACGTCCAATATCTTGTCCCCCTGGGTCTTAATTACTTTAATCTCAATATCTATTTCCGGCCTCAGCTGGCGTATTGTGCTGGCAACCCAGTTAGCCTGCCATAAAGCCAGTTGGCTACCTCTGGTTCCCAGCCTTAATTTGCACATATCCTGCCTGCTCCTCATCCTCTAATTGCAAAGCAAATAGTTTTTTTACCACTTCCGCATAGAGATGTCCTTGATTGCTGATCGCCATTTCCTTCAAGTTTATTACCGGATAATGCAGCATTTGATTGACGATCGCGTGAGCCAAAGCAGTGATAACCTCCTGTTCACGGTCAGAAATCTTGCCCAGCCGGTTGAAAGCCTTTTTTAGCTCATTCTGCTTGATTATCTCCCCTTGATTTTTCAGGGCGGCTATGACCGGAACCACATATAGACTGGCTAGCCACTCGTTGAAATCCACAAGTTCTTCGGCGATGATATCATTAGCTTTAGCTGCTGCCTTCTGCCGAGCCGCAAAGCTGGACTTTATTACTCCCTGTAAATCGTCTATATCATAGAGATATACCCCCGCGATATCCCCGAGGCAGGGCTCTATATCCCGGGGGACGGCAATGTCAATAAGTATTATTTTGTCACCATCGCGCGCCTCCAGCGCGTCCCGGCAATTATCTTCCCGGATTACGTAATGACTGGCAGAGGTGCAGCTGATAACGATATCAGCATTGGCAATTTCTTCCGGCAACCGGTCAAACCTTACCGCCCGCCCGTTCATTACCGCCGCCATCTCCACAGCTTTTTCAAAGGAACGATTGGAAACGATCACCGACCGCACTCCGTTAAGCAGCAAATACCTGGTCGTAAGCTCGCCTATTTCCCCAGCCCCCACCACCAGAACGGACTTGTCCTCCAGCTTCCCCAGGGTCTTTTTCGCCAGCTCTACCGCTGCATAACTGACTGAAACCGGATGCTGGTCAATGGCCGTTTCCGTCCTGACCTTTTTACCTACATGTAAGGCCTTCTGAAAAAGGGAGTTCAGCACCCCATCCGAGGCTTTCAGTTCCTGGGCCTTTTGATAAGCATCCTTAACCTGCCCCAGCACCTGGGTTTCCCCCAGTATCATCGAATCCAGCCCCGAGGATACCCGAAAAAGGTGATCTATGGCCGAATAACAATTGGGCTGGTAAATATATTGTTCTATTTCCTCCGCTGATAAACCGGAGTAATTTAGCAAAAATGTTTTCAAATGCTTCTGCCCGGCGTCTATGTCGCGCGCCGTGGCATACAACTCGGTGCGATTGCAGGTATTCAGGATAACCAGACCTTCTACCTCTTCATGTTTAAGTTCCTTATAAGCATGTTCTAACTCAGTAGCTGCAAAAGCGAATTTCTCCCGGATTTCTACCGGGGCTGTCTTGTGATTTATCCCTGTAAGCAGGACATACATTGCTTGATCCGCTCCTCTATTTGTTCTTTCCTGCCCTCGCGGAGTAATTCCAATATATCTGAATCTACCAGAGACTCATATATACTCCTGCGCTCTTCTATATTCAGATCAGTCAGCTTGATCTGCTCACGCAGGTCACCCAATATTTCCACCCATTCACCATATTCTTCCGGAATAAATGTTTCCAGTTCCCGGCGTAACTTCGCCGCTAAAAGAGGGCTTTTGCCTTCAGTTGAAATGGCCAGACATAAAGATTTGCGTCTCAGGATAGCAGGTACAAAAAAATCGCAATTAGGCGGATCGTCGACCGCGTTGACCAAGATGCCCTGCTCGCGACACCGCGCAGTTATAGCCCTATTTGTGTCCGAATTGTTGGTAGCAGTAAAGACCAGGAATATATCCTCCAGATCTTCCGGTTCAAAAAACCTAACCCGTAATTCGATCAGGTTCTGCTCCGCCCAAGCTTGCATGGCTGGGCTGAAGTCCGGACTGACTACCCGAACTCGGGCTTCATATTCCAGCAGGGTTGCAATCTTGCGCTCCGCTACTCTGCCTCCGCCGATCACCAAACAGTTTTTGCCGGCCAGGTTCAAAAATATGGGATATAAATGTGCCATGTCTGCTACCTAAATCCTCATCATTAAAAAAAAGGCCTGAAATCAGACCTGCTTTTTATTCTCTTTGGTTTCCTCTTCTCCGTCATCCTCTTCCCGGGCTTTTTTAAAGCTCTGCATGGCCTTCCCTAACGATTCCCCTACTTTCGGCAATTTTCCTGGGCCAAAAATCACCAGTACGATCACTAAGATCAATATCAGCTCCCAAGGTCCAAAGTTGCCAATAAATCCGAACAAAGTGTTCCCTCCTTAAATGTGAGCCTGGACAGGCTTGGACAGTATTCCTCAAATCTGCATTTCTTCACGGTCACATACTTCTCTCCACAAGTTATTATGACAAAAAGTCGATCCTTTGTAAAGAATGTAGGGCCGGGCCCATATCCCCTCCATAA
>JAGDMY010000284.1 GCA_017860765.1 Chloroflexota bacterium
TCAATTATCATATTACCGAAAAAGGGAAGCAGTTATTAAGCAATATCGAAAGCGTTCAAGCCCTGCTGCATAGAAATAGGGCCCCGGACGCCCTGGAAATAACCGCTACCAATACCTCTCCCAATGGACGCGGCATCTAAAATATTCCCGCTCCTTATCCCAACTTATTCAGCGTTCCTCTTTTTACATTGCCTCATCTAAAATTGCCTATTTTGGATAATAATCTATATCTGGCTGGGCCTCGATCATACTCCTGCATGCGTAAGTTTGATTAAATTGAAAAAAGGGTGTATATTAGCTACGTTGGATGTCCTCCAAACCGCTTTGCAACTTTAAATAAAACTCTTAGAATGGTAGAAAACACAAAGAACATAGCCATTTCCGAGGATGAAATAAGGGAGCATTTCAAAATGCTCACCCTCAGGCCCATCACAGAGAGAACTCTGAGTGTAGGTAAGTGTATCGCGAAAGTTGCCCAATGGCATGTTATTGAAGCCATAAAGTTAGGTTTGATGCCTGTAAGAGTAGGGAACTATTATTTAATCAAAGCTGATATATTGGACAAGATGTTCGAAGAGCTGGATAAAAATTCCATAGAAAGGGAAAATAAGGCGTAATAGCTCAGTTAATTTGGGGACCATAATCAATCAGGCTCTATGACGGCCTCCGGGATCGTTAAAGCCCGCTTTAGTATTGAAGCGGGCTAATTTATTCTTGTCTTCGTTTGTCTCAACATCAATCCAAACGGGTTCGTACGTTCGCGGAACGGGTTTTTAATTTTAATTTTCCCGATTTAGTGTTATAATCTGAATTGACCATCGTATGCGCTTGGATAAACCCCGTCAACGTCTCCGTGCAGGAGGGAAGTATGCCTATATACGAATACCTATGCCCCCAATGCAACTACGAATTTGAGGTAAAAAGGCTGTACTCCGAAACTAACTGCAGCACTCTTTGCCCGAAGTGTGCTTCGGAAGCGCGGCAGCTAGTCTCCAGCTTCGCCTGCAAGACTGGAGGAAACCTGCAGGCGGCAGATAAGCCATTTGCCAAAACCGCCTGGAAATGAACGATCCCCTATATTCCGCGTCCTCCATCTACATCAATGGCGGAGCCGGTAATTAAGGATGATTCGTCTGAAGCCAGAAACAGGGCGGCATTAGCTACATCATCCGCAGTTGCCAGGCGTCCCAGAGGAATGGTGCCCAGCGTTCCCTTTCTGGCGTCTTCGGGTTTTACGCCCGCCGGGAAGAATTTGTTTAACATGGGGGTATCCGTAGCTACCGGATTAATGCAATTGACCCGGATTTTGCTGGGTGCGAATTCCAGAGCGAGTATTTTGGTCAACATGATGACAGCCGCCTTGGAACTGGCGTAGGCATGGTTGCCCGGACGCGGCCTGACCCCGGATATCGAGGCGATGTTGATTATAGACCCGCCGTTAGCTTTCATCACAGGAAAGGCATATTTCGAGGTCAGGAAGATGCTTTTCACATTGACCGCATATATACGGTCCCAGGTTGCCTCTTCCAACTGCTCAATGGTCACTGTCTGTTGAGGAATACCGGCGGCATTTAAAATTATGTCAATCTTGCCGAATTTATTTTTAGCCGCATTGATCAGGTTCTGGCCGTCGGCGGCTTTAGAAACATCGGTTAGGACGAAAAGGGCCTGACCTCCGGCTTTTTCAATCATAGCGGCAGTCTCTGCTCCGCCTTTAGCATCGATATCGGCTACCACTAACCTGGCTCCTTCTCGGGCAAATAGTAGTGAAGATGCCCTGCCCATTCCGGAGCCTGCTCCTGTTACCACGGCCACTTTATTGGTTAATCTCATCGCAACTCTCCTTTTCTTTCTTATTAAAATATGGTAAATGTAGATTAATCTAATGGGATATTTCCAGGGACAGATAATATCGACTAGAATTATTATACACCTTGCGTCAATAGTTGGGTAAAAACTTAAGAGGGGGGACGATGCCAAAAATAAGAGTGGATAATTCTCTGGAATTGGTATATAAGGTTGATGATTTTACTGATCCCTGGAAGAGTGCTGATACTATAATGCTGGTGCATGGTGGTCTAAAACCGAAGGATTTATATTATGCCTGGGTGCCAACTCTTGCCCGACATTTGAGAGTGATCCGGCCTTATATGCGGGGCCATTGGGGTTCCAGCCCGGCTCCGGAGGGATATCGATGGAGCGTAGAAGGCCTTGTTTCCGACCTCAAGAATTTCATGGATGCCCTGGGTCTGGAGCAGGTGCACTATGTTGGAGAATCGCTGGGAGGGACAATAGGTTATAACTTTGCATACCGCTATCCGGAACGGCTGAAGACGTTGACCATCGCCAATTCTCCCGGCCCCACCCTGAAAGGCCACAGGATGTCAGTCCTTTTAGACAGTTTAAAAAAAGTGGGTGTCGCCAGGACTATCGATTTTTTGTTCAACACTCACAGCGAAGAGACCACCGGCACTCCCGGGATGGATGCCTGGTACATCCGGGAGGCCAAAAAAAATCCTCTGGCAGCCAGCTTAGGGTATCTCGGGGCGGCGGCAGACTTAGATTTGGACCTGGAAAGTTTTTTGAAAGGTATTCGCGTGCCGACACTGCTGCTGACGGGGTCGGAGTATTCCAGCCTGCTGACAGTTGAGGAAGCCCAACACTTCCGGGACCTGATTCCCCGGGCCAAGCTGGTAGTGATTCCGGGAGTGAAGTTCATCGCGGTGGTTTCGGCTCCGGAAAAATGTGCCGGGGAGGTACTGCGTTTTATCGCAGAGCAGCCCGGAAACTGATGGAATGGGTGGTCTCTGGTATAATACAGGAGGACCTTATCAACGTGAGTGGTCCAGATGAAGGGCGTTGGAAGGCAACCGTAAATCATTGCGGGGGTAATCTGGATATATGGGCATGACGATAGCCGAAAAGGTGTTGGCCAGCCATGCGGATAAAAAAGAGGTGAAACCGGGAGAATACCTGTGGGCCTGTATAGACGGGACGAACATGATGTTGTATTCTCCCCGGGATATGGAAAAATACCGGGTCCAGCGGGTCTTCGACCCGGACCGCATCTACGCCT
>JAGDMY010000285.1 GCA_017860765.1 Chloroflexota bacterium
AAAAAGGGGTTTATCGTCTGGAGCGGCAATGATGCGGATACTCTGCCGATGATGAGTATTGGCGGGTATGGCATTATCAGCGTGGCCTCTCACCTGGTCGGCAACCAGATGAAGAAGATGATTAGCAACTATCTGGCCGGTAAGGTTAACGAGGCCGCCGCTATTCATCTCAACCTGATGCCTCTGATGAAAGTCCTCTTTATAGTCTCCAATCCCATACCGGTGAAGTATGCTTTGAACCAGATTGGCTTCCGTGTCGGCAAACCCCGACTGCCTCTGGTCGAACCGGATGCTAAGTCTGCCGCTCAAATAAAAGAGACCTTGAAGAATTATAAAATTGATTTGCCGTTGAACTAGCTCAGGAGAATTTTCAATGCCTGTCCCCTCCCTGCCAAGGGAGGGGACTTATTTTAAACGGGCCGCCTATTTTAAACTTGACTAAGGTCATATTGCTTCTGCCAGTTAATCGGTTTATACTTGACTCCAAAGCCGGTCCGGTGGAGGTTCAGCGGATTATGGAATACCGCTCAATCTATATTACGGCCAGGGATGAGCAGGAGGCTAAGAAGATCGGCCAGATTCTGGTCTGGGAAAAACTGGCCGCTTGTGTAAATTACTTTCCCATCAAGTCTATCTACTGGTGGAAAGGTGACGTCCAAGAGTCCCGGGAAGTTGCCATCATTGCTAAAACGCGGGCTGAACTGGTCGATGGGCTGATTGGCAGGGTAAAGCAGGTCCATAGCTACGACGTGCCGTGCGTGGTGTCCTGGATTATTGAGAAGGGCAACCCGGACTATCTGGAATGGATCAGGGAGTCCACGGAGCAGGGCTGAGATGACATTGGATTTAAGCAAGATCGCTTCGCAAATCGGGGACATGGCACTGAAAATAAAATCAGGCAGCCAGGAGCGGCAGGAACATCTGAAATGCGCCCTCAACAAGCTCTGTGAGGAAGGACTTAATATCGAAAAGCTGAAGCGTAAGGTAGCTTCTGCCAGGACTCCCTGGCCGATAGCCGGCCTGTATGAAGGTTTGAGCCTGCGTTTCTCTGCTCCGCAAATTCCCGAGGAGTACACTGTGCTGGCGACTGATGGTTCGCACATCGATGTTGACCGCCACCGGGCTGCCCGATGCTACTTGATAAATATAGGAGCCGTCAATTTGCATTACGGCGCCTCTCCTTCCGCTCAACTGGAAAGCCTGCCCTATCTTTTTTCAGATGATAAAGATCTAGTGATTAAAAATGAGCAAAATAAGCATCGGCAGCAGCTTATAGAGGGGGCTTTGCTGGATGCAAGGCGGACGGTTGAAGAGTGCAAGGCCCTGGCCAGGATGGCGTCCGAACTGCTGGCGGAGGGTCAAACGCTGGCTTTAATGGACGGGTCATTAGTCTTATTCAGCCTGGAGTCCTTCCCCGATTTCGTGACCGAGGACCTGCTGGTCAAGGGATTCCTGAAAGAGCTGGATGAACTGAAGCAGTTGAGCAGCAGCCGGCGGCTAACCCTGGCCAGCTATATCAGTCTGCCCCGTAGCATGGACGTGGCCAACCTGATAAAAATTGCCCTCTGTCCCCAGGAGAATGTAGACTGTGAGAGGTTTTGCACGGGTGATACCTCCGCCTGCGAAGCGGTCGCGGGAATTAATGATCGCCTGCTGTTCAGTTCCTTGCTGGAGGTAGGAGAGCGCTCGGCCCTTTTTACCAATCCGTCGATAATCGTGGAAAAACATTACCGGCAGCACCGGGTCTTCTTTTTCTATCTTAAGTTGGAGGATGAGATCGCCAGAATCGAGATACCCGAGTGGGTAGCCCGTCGCCAGGATTTGGTGGAGATGACGCATGCCCTGATACTGGACCAGTGTCTCCGCGGACAGGGTTATCCGGTGGCTTTAAGCGAGGCTCATGAGAAGGCTGTGGTAACCGGAGCGGATAGAGAGGAATTTTGGGGGCTGGTGGAAGAAGCGTTGGTTAAGGAAAAAGTGCCAACTTATACCTCGATCAAGAACCGCAGTAAAAGGACCAGGTGGTTGTAAGAGGAGTCGGAGAGAATTAAGTTGAATGTACCCGGGTGCTGCCTGAGGTTTCGTTTTATTTTGCTGAAAGATAGACTAAATAAAAATTATTATATTTTACCGGTGTCCCTGATTCTTCTGGCCTTTGTATTAACAGGATGCGGGATGTTGTCACCTTTTTCGCGTAACCCGCATTTTATTTACGAGGATGGTGCTCTGCTGGTAGATGGCAGCGACCAGCCTATCGAAGTTATCAACAATCCTGGTGCAGCTGATGTGAGCTATGCCCAATTATTGCAGTTTATCCGGGAGGACCCCACCGACCAGATTAAATATGTGAGCCGCGGTGCGGATACAGGAGAGAAGGCCTTTGTCTGCAGCGATTTTGCGGAAGCAGTCCATAACTATGCCGAATCGGCGGGCATTCGGGCAGGATATGCCAGTATTGATTGGGAAGATGGCCAGATCGGACATGCTATAGACGCCTTCGAAACCACTGACCAGGGATTGGTGTATATCGATTGCACCGGAAAAAGCCTTTACAGCCAGATTGAAGACAGTGAAGACGGCGCTGCCGGCAGCTGGGATAAAGTGGCCTACGTGGAAACAGGAAAAAAGTATGGAGTTATTGGCCTGGACTATGCCAGGTCACCGCTCTATTCTTATTTCGTAGAATACGACCTGAAATGGCAGAAATTTCGGGAAGAGCTGGCTGCTTACAACGCAGATGTAAAGAGGTATAATCAAGAAATCGCCGGTAAAACTTTTCGCAAAGGTTCCCCTGAATTGGCCAGAATTGAGAATTGGGAAGCCCGGCTTAAGGAGCAAGAACAGGAACTGAACGCCCTCAGCGCCGAGATCGGCAGCAGCCGCTTCAAACCGCTGGGGAT
>JAGDMY010000286.1 GCA_017860765.1 Chloroflexota bacterium
GGCGTTGAGGGGAACAGGCGTAGCTCTGTCTAACCTGGCCAGGCGAATTTGCGGCCTTAAAAGCTGTTTTGAGGCAATTCCCTCAGGGCACCACGTCAATGTAATCTATACAGTTCAAACCGGGCGGAAAAATGTAAATATCGATGTCGAGTTCAAAGAAATCAGACGCCGGGGCAAAATCGGCATCACGGTCGCCAATGAGCAGGGCGCGAACTTCTTCGACGCCTATAAAGATTCTTCCGGGATCATTATGCGGAAGAATCGCATCGGGACCTGGGATGAAATTTCTGCCGGCGAAGCCAGACTGATAGATTCCGCCAATCAAATATTTTTTTCGCTAAGAAAAGTCCCCGGTGCCAGTTTCTTCAGGGGCCGGGAGCTTGTCCCGGACCGACTGGCCTGGTCCGGGCTGAACTACGTCCTCTCCGACCACGCCGATGAATTTCACTACAATATAGAGATTGGAGCCCCGAAATGACCCGGGTATTGCCCCGCTTTAGGAGCTAAATCTATTGCCGAGAGAATTGTTGCTGGGAAATGGGAAATTGACCCTGGGATTGGATGCCCAGGAGAACGTGCGTGACTTTTTTTATCCGGTAGTAGGGCTCGAAAATCATCTCTCCGGACACCGCCTTCGTTTAGGGATTTGGGTACCAGGCCAGTTTAGCTGGCTGGGAGATGGCTGGCAAATCAATCAGAGCTACCTGCCGGATACTCTGGTTTCCCGCTGTTTCGCTCAAAATGCTGAACTCGAAGTAAAACTGGAGATAAACGATGCAGTCCACAACATTCTGGATGTCTTCCTTCGCAAATTGAAGGTCACCAATATTAGCCGGCAGAAACGCGAGATACGTCTATTCTTTACTCAAGATTTTCATATCTATGGCTTCGAAACCGGGGATACAGTCATGTTCGGTCCCACGACCCGATCGATAATTCACTTTAAACGCCAGCGTTACTTCCTGGTGAATGGAACTAACGACCTGGATGAAGGGATTTATCAGTTTGCCACCGGCATTAAAGAATCTTTTGGTAAAGAGGGGACCTGGAGGGACGCTGAGGATGGAGAATTAGGAGGTAATCCTATTGCTCAGGGCTCAGTTGATTCGGTGGTCTCTTTTCGCCTGGAATTGCCTCCTTATTCGGAAGGGTACGTCTATTATTGGATTGCCTGCGGGGAAAAGTTAGAGCAGGTTGAAGCTCTTGACGCCCGGGTAAAAAATACCGGGGTTGAGCAATTGCTTTTGGAAAGCGAAAATCTCAGCAGCGCCTGGGTTACCAGACCAGAAACCGATTTAAGCCTGCTGCCGCGCGAAGTAAGAAAATTATTCAAATCGTCTCTGCTCATTATGCGAGCGCATGCGGATGACGGTGGTGCCATCGTTGCCTCCTGTGATTCGGATATCCTGCAGTCTCTGGGTGGCACATACTCTTATGTCTGGCCGCGGGACGGTGCGCTAACCGCCATGGCCTTTGATATGGCCGGTTTTCAGGAGGTCTCACGTTCTTTCTTCCAATTTTGCAGCAACGTCGTAAGCCCTAAAGGATTTTTCCATCATAAATATTTGCCGGATGGGTCTATCGGCGCCAGCTGGCATGCCATGATAGATGCACAGGGTCACCCGCAGTTGCCCATCCAGGAGGATGAGACCGCGCTGGTCCTGAACTCGCTCTGGAGGCATTTTCAGAAATATCACGATCTGGAGTTTATTGAGAGAGTCTATGATTCGCTGGTTGTCCGGCCAACTGATTTTCTTCTCGGACATCGGGATGAGAATAGCGGCCTGCCCAAACCTTCTTTTGACTTATGGGAGGAAAGATTCTGTATTTCTACTGCAACCACTGCCACCGTGTGCTCTGCCTTAAATTCGGCGGCTAAATTCGCCCGGGTATTTTTTGACAGCGGCCGTCAGGACATGTTGAACGAGGCAGCAGCCAAAATGAAAGAAGGCATGTTAGCCCATTTGTATGACCAATCTCTGGGAAGATTTATAAGAGGCATCAGTCCAGACGGCTCACGGGATGCTTCCATTGACAGCAGCCTGGCTTTTACCTGCCTGTACGGCCCCTTTGCAGCCGATGATGAAGCGGTAATTAACACTCTTAATTCAATCCAACAAAAGCTCTGGGTGAAAACCGGGATCGGGGGCCTGGCCCGGTATGAAAATGATGCCTATTCCCGAATATCCACGGATTACCCCGGCAACCCCTGGTTAATTTGCACTCTCTGGTTAGCCAGGTGGTATATTGCCCGGGCTTCATCCTTGACTGAATTAAAGGGGCCAATGGATTTGCTTAAATGGGCCGCCCACCGGGCTAGACCCTCGAATATCCTGGCGGAGCAATTTAACCCCTTTAATGGGATGCCAATTTCAGTTTCGCCATTGACCTGGAGCCACGCAGAATTCGTGATGGCCGTCTGTGAATATATAGAGAAATACAGGACACTTCAGCAATCCGACGGGACTTAAAATAAAAGTAAACAGGGTTGAGTGTTAATTGGCACAGATAAAACTATGTAAATTGGACGCCGTTCCACGGGGAGAACTCCGGCAGTTTAATTCCGGAGAGATCGAAGTGCTGGTTATCAATTCCAACGGCCGATATTATTGTTTGGCCGCCCGCTGCAGCCATGCCGGGGCACCCTTAGTAGAAGGGGAAGTTTCCGGAGATACGCTTATCTGTCCCTGGCACTACTCCCATTTTCGCATCACCGATGGTTCAGTTCTCCAGGGGCCTGCTAACAGGCCTTTGCAGGTCTTCTCCACCACAGTAAAGGGCGATTATCTCTTTATCGAGATTTAGGAAGAGCTATAGGCTTCGCTCTCAGATTTCCCGCAGGCGGTTCCTTCTTGTTCAGGCAGGCCTGTGC
>JAGDMY010000287.1 GCA_017860765.1 Chloroflexota bacterium
ATGGATTTCAGTGCCCCCGCTTGCACTGGCGATGGGATAAGAGTACTTTTTGAACTGGTCTTCCAATGGCATTAAAAAGGCAGTGCTTCCCCAGGAAGAGCAGGACCCATCCAGGATGGCATGGTGAACCTGTGTCCGGGGAATTTGCTGCGGCATAGGGTCGAAATCAACGGCCCTCTGGGCAGCTTTGAGGCTGATATTTATAGCCGGCCGCGGGACCTGCAGCCCCATCTTGCCGGCTCCCGGTTTACCCAGGCCCTGCAGACCCAGCTGTATGGCAGCCAGGCGGGCGGTCTCGTGTCCGTACGGCCCCCTCATGAAATTGCCACCTTCCCCGGCGATGCACGTTACCCTGGAAGCCCAAACCCTGGCAAGGGCTTTTATCGTCCATTCCGGGACCCCGCACTTAGGGGAAGCCCAGGCTGGGGTCTTGGGAACTCCATCCTCCTGGCCCATAACATAGTCCCTGAATTTATCGAAGCCTACCACATGAGTAACCACATATTCTTTATCATAGCAGCCCTCTGCGAGCCAGATATAGATCACTGCCAGCTGAAGGGCGGCGTCGGTATTAGGAAGGATCGGTATCCATTTATCGGCATGCACTGCCGCCGAATAATTGAGTTCCGGGGTTACGAATACCTGTTTTATGCCCAACTCGGTGAACCACCTCATGGTCTGGCTGAAGAAGCGGCTGTGGGCGCCGCCGGTGGTGGTTTCCCAGTCCCCGTTCCAGATGATCATCCGGGTGTGTTCGGCCAGGTCGGGGAAAGTGGGCGGGGTTGGAATCCCTGCCATCATGTTGCCCCAAACGTGTTTGGCCCCCCAGTACCACCCCTCCCAGCTGTCCGGATTCCTTACCTCACGCGTATAACCCCCGAATTTGCTTAAAAGGAGCTTATGACAGCCGCTGGCTGCATGGACAGTTTTGGATTCATGATGCCCCTCTTCTCCAACACAAAGCACACTGTACGGACCGTATTTCGCCTTCACCCTCTTCAACTCAGCGGCTATGATGTCAGTGGCCTCGTCCCAGGAGATCCTTTTAAATTTGCTTTTGCCGCGGTTTTGCGGGTTCCTTTCGCCCTCAGGGTCCCAGTCAATCCTCTTCAGGGGATATTTGACCCGGTTAGCGGAATAGACCCGCTTTTTGTAGCCGTGAGTTAAGTAAGGCGGCATGGTCTTCAGGGGAGTCTCAAATACTTTCCCCTTGACTTCGAATTTCCACATCGCGGGCGCTAATTCCTCCCGTGTGTAGCCCGTTTCATCGAGATGAAGAGGCCTTATCCTGACAATTTTGCCGTTCTTAACCTCTACTGCGGAAGGCTCTATGCCCAGGTTGACGCCCACATCCTTGATAACAGTTTCTTCGGCTTCAAAGGCCGGATCAACCACCCCTATTCTCTGCAGATGATTCTCTGCTACGTGGTCTCTTATGGCGGCCAGAGTTTCAAACCTCAGTCCATCTTCCGGGCAAATAAATTTTTCAGCTGATACATCCTGCATCCTTTTAGCGTGTCGGGGCATGTAATGGGACTGCAAATCGGCAAAGTTGGAGAACTCGGCGCCCTCAACAGGACACTTAAACAGGGGAGCTTTATCTGGCTTTCTACGGGTTAAAGGCTTAGCTGTCTTTTTTGGACCTTTTCGCATTCGTGAACCTTTGATAGGCTACAGGTTGGGCTGATCAGATGAGCGGTTTTTCCGGCAGGACATTTTTTACGGTGGCTGCGACGAATCTGAGTTGTTTTTCCTCCTGGATTTTATTGATCGGCTCAAATCGCAGCGCCCCCAGAGGGCAGACCTTAACGCAGGCTGGCTGCAAGCCAAATTCCACCCTCTCGACACAAAGATTGCACTTGTGCATTTTTTCCTCCGCGTCGTAGCGGGGTACTCCGAAAGGACAGGCTAGAGCACAGCTATGGCAGCCGATACATACCTCCCGGTTGACCAGAACAGCCCCGGTCTTCTTGTCCTTGGTGATTGCCCCGGTGGGACACCCGATGACGCAGGGACTATCTTCACAGTGCAGGCAGGCCATCGAAACATAGCCGATATTCGCGTTGGGGTACTCTCCATCTTCAACCTGGTAAATTCTCCGGAAGGCCTGCTGCCCCTTTTCCGGCAGGATATCATTCTGGTCCATGCAAGCCACGGCGCAGGCCCCGCAGCCAGAGCAGCGTTCAAGATCCAGATAAATCGTCTTTTCCATCATTCTCCCCCTTTAGGATACCTTTTCAATTTTGCAGAGAGCTGATTTGAACCCCGGATAACCGGAAAGCGGGTCCAGATAATCAGCGTCGAAAAGCAGATTGGCATTGGCTTGCGGGTGGCCATGGAAAAAGTGCACCACGCCAGGCTGCACCATCCGGGTCAGATTAGCCTGGACCAGAATCGAATCCTTGGGCGTAGCCAGGCGAATCCGGTCATCCTGCTTGATTCCCAATCTGGCCGCATCCTGGGGATTTATATCTGCCGCCGGGTGGTTCGGCCGCAGGCTGCTGGTCCATGTCAAACGGAAAGTGCGGGTATGGACGTACATGGGCAGACGTGAGCCGGTATTGAGAATGAAGGGGTATTCCTTCGCCAGATCAGGAGTAGCTTCCGGACTATGCTTCGGAGGCCTATAAACCGGCAAAGCCTCGAAGCCGGGCCTGCCCTCATATTTCTCCAGAAGTCTGGATTTGAACTCCAGCTTGCCGGACGGGGTCTTGAAACCGCCGTTGAGATATTTTTTCTCCTCTATTTTGAGTGGTCTGGGAACAAACATCCCGATGGGATGTTTTTTTAGCTCCGCCACGGTAATTCCGCTGGGCTCCAGCACCCAGTCAATGCTGGCCTCGTAACCCGCTTTCAGCAGAGGATCGTCCAG
>JAGDMY010000288.1 GCA_017860765.1 Chloroflexota bacterium
CCCCCATAGGCGATAAAAACGTCGACGAAGGGACATCGCTCAGCTTCAGCATCTCGGCTGCTGACGCTGATGGAGATGCCATTACCTATTCTGGGTCCAGCCTGCCCTCGGGAGCTTCCTTCAATGGTTCTACCAGAACCTTTATCTGGACGCCTGGCGCCGCGCAATCCGGCACTTACTCCGGCGTCCGTTTCTCGGCTTCTGATGGGAGCCTGACGGACTCAGAAACTATCACCATCACCGTCAACGATACGATGGTGGCCCCGAATCGACCGCCCGTCCTGGCCTCAATCGGCAGTAAGAAGGTCAACGAAGGGGCCTCCCTCAGTTTCACCATATCGGCAACTGATCCAGACGGGGATGCCTTGACCTATTCATCTGCGAGCCTGCCCTCCGGAGCTTCCTTCAATAGTTCTACCAGAACCTTTAGCTGGAAGCCCGGCTATAGTCAGGCGGGCACTTACTCAAATATACGGTTCTCGGTTTCGGACGGCAAGGCCACTGATTATGAGAATATCCTCATCACTGTCAGCCATATCAACCAGGCTCCGGTACTGGCTGCCATAGGGGATAAAGCTGTAAGCGAAGGTGCCCTGCTCAGTTTTGCTATCACGGCAACCGACCCAGACGGGGATGCCTTGACCTACTCTGCAGTCAACCTGCCATCCGGGGCTTCATTCAACGCCGCCACCCGGACTTTCTCGTGGAGACCTCGCAGTAGTCAGGCAGGTTTATTTGCCGGGGTTCATTTTCAAGTTAGTGATGGTAGATTAACTGACCAGGAGGATATCGCCGTTACAGTTAAAGCTGTCCAAAACGACGATAACAGGAAGACTTCGGGTTCTGGCGGTGGTGGGGGTGGCGGTGGCGGCAATGATAACCCAACTACGTTGGATATCCAGACCGAGGGACTTGCTTCGACGCCTGCTGTCCAGATCAGCCCTGATGGGATGGTGACGGGCGATTATGAGCTCAAGACCAACGATGGCACCTTAACTCTGAATATTTCAGATGGATCCAAGCTTTTAACCAAGGAAAAAAATGCAGTCTCGCTTCTGTCGGCCGAGGTTTTAAGCTCAACACCGGCAACTCCCTCCGGAGAGGCTCTAATAATAGCTTTTCGGCTTGGTCCGGATGGGGCCACAGTTGATCCATCTCTGACGATCTCTTTCTCCTACGAAGCTGCTAAATTACCCACCGGTGTGGCTGGGGGGGACCTCTTGATCGCCTTTTATGATGGTCTTCAATGGCGTACCGTGGAAAGCTCAGTCGATCAACAGGCTAACACTGTTTCTGCTCAAATCACCCACTTTAGTCATTATGCTCTGCTGGGCCGGGTCACCCCTCCACTGGTGCCAGTTATCTTGCCTGCTGAGCCGGCTTTAACAACGCCCTCTGATTCACCTTTAAATACGCCAACCCCTGAAATTGGGTCGCAGTTCGCCTCTCTAAATATTGATCAGAACCTGCAGGCAGCATCAAGAATCGCGCCGGATAAGGGAGTAGTACCTGCACCGGCTTCATTGCCTGTATCCGGCGAGGTAATAAAAATTGAAGAAAATGTGCAGCCGGCATCTTTGGCCCCTTACCAGGACATCTCCCGGACTCCGGGAATCATGCCTGACACGAGGATGGAGGCTCCAATATTATCTTCTCCTTTGCCGGAGGAGACAGCAGCCCCCGGAGAACAAACCCAGATTGCTTACCTGGCCTCCGTTGAGACAGCCCTGGTGAATCCCCTGCCGGATCCATATGAGTCAGCGACGCCCACGGAAGAAGTGTCAAAGGCGGAAAAATCACAGGGCGGGCTCTTCAGATGGCCTTTTTTGCTAGCCATAGTGGCGGTCATAGCCGCGATGATTTTGGTTATTGAAGTGGTCATGGGCGTATCCCTCCTCATCATCAGGCGGCGAAACGGTATCAATCCCCAGTAATAATAATATCTCTGCTGACGAAAAAGAGCACTCTCGAATTTATATTCCAGAGTGCTTTCTTTATCTTACAAGGAGTAGGTTTATTCTTGATACAGGTTAACGTTTACATGCCCATTCTTTGTGCCTCGCTGCCTTCCAATATTCCCGAAGAACTCAGGAGAGGCTGTCTGCCGGACCGGGACTTCAATTGGAGTCGATCTACATAGTTAAAATAAGGGAAGAAAAGTTAAGATAATTGATGTTGACCGCTCCCTGTCCTGACAGTTATAATGAAATCTCTTCGGGTAATATAAATTGATCCGGATAGCCGCTATTTATATGATATTGCCAGAATAAATTAATTTCCTGCGCTTTAAGGTTAGGGACCTGTATATGGATGCTGGCTGGTGGCAAGAAGTTCTACAGACACTATCCTCTTTGGGATGGTGGAAGATAGCCATAGTAGTTATTCTGGCTTTTTTAGTAGGAACGCTTGGCGCTGCTGGCCTGGTCTATTGGATCTCCCGGTCTTTTCTTAAAGACCGCATCAGGTATCTAGAAGTTTTTAGCCTGTTTGCTAATACCTTAAAAAGGGGCGAGAGCAGTGTTCTGCAATCAGACGGTATTGCGGCAGCAATACCGGAGGTAACATCTGGTCCGCTACCTGAAATATCGAATAGCAAGGGCGCACTCATCCCCGCGTCCCTGGTTGAATCCAAACCCATGCCCGGTGACGTAATTGCAGAATTGGACCACAATCTGGCAAGGATACACTCGTTTGACGGCAAACAGCTATTGCCGCTCCAAGTTAGGGCCTGGCAGTCTTACTTATCTTTGAACAATAAACTTACCACTGACCTGGAATTTCAATTAGAGCAAATATATTATGACCTTGGCTTATGGAATAATGTGGTCTGGATGTCTTCTGAACTTTTAAATCGGACCGATTTTTC
>JAGDMY010000289.1 GCA_017860765.1 Chloroflexota bacterium
AAGACCTCCCCGAGCTTATTCAAAGCATTCTGTTCCCTCATTTGGCTGACCAGATTGGAGAGCATGCCTCCAGGGATCTGGTGCAGAAGCACATTGACGTTGGGGCGGGTAGCCTCGGAAGTCAGGAGTGATTTATACTTATCGCCTATGGCAGCGAAATGCTCACCGATCTCATAGAGCCTTTGCAGGTCCAGTCCGGTATCATAGGGGGTCTCCTTCAGCGATGCGACCGTTCCCTCAGTCGGTGGTTGGGAAGTACCCCAGGCAAAAGCTGAGAAAGCGGTATCCAGGATATCCACTCCGGCCACCGCTGCAGCATAGTAGCTCGACGGGGCCATGCCACTGGAGCAGTGAGAATGAAGACCTATTGGGATGAAGACCTCCTCCTTGATCGCCTTAATCAGCTCTGCGGCGGCTTTCGGCGATATCAGGCCGGCCATGTCTTTGATACAAATCGAATCACAGCCGAGCTTCTCGAGTTCCATAGCCATTTTAACGAAGCCCTGTAGATTATGCACCGGGCTGATGGTATAGCAGATAGTGCCCTGAATGTGGACACGGTATCTTTTCAGTGCTTTGATCGCGGTCTCCATGTTACGGATATCGTTCAAAGCATCGAAAATGCGGAAAACGTCAATGCCGTTTTTGACTGCCAGGCGGACGAAGCCCTGAACCACATCATCCGGATAGTGGCGGTATCCCACCAGGTTCTGACCCCGGAGCAGCATTTGTAATCGCGTTTTCTTCACCTTGGCCCGCAGCGCTCTCAGCCTTTGCCAGGGGTCTTCATTTAAAAAACGGATGCAGGTATCGAAGGTGGCCCCTCCCCAAACCTCCAGAGAAAAAAATCCCGCCTCGTCCATCTCCGCAGCGACTGAGAGCATATCCTGAGTACGCATTCTGGTCGCCACCAGAGATTGATGGGCATCACGCAAGGTAGTATCGGTAATCAATACAGGCATAGTTCACTCCGGTTTAATTTTTGCTTGAAAATACTGATCATGGGTTGTTAATTTATTTTTTCGCCAGGCCTACCAGTTCATGGATATCCTGGAAACCCTCTTTTTCCAGATAAGCCCGGATTCCTTCCAGGATTTCCTTCGGAGCCCGGGTATTGACAAGGTTAGCCGTTCCCACCTGGACAGCAGTGGCACCGGCCAGAAAGAACTCCAGGGCGTCGCCAGCAGTCATGATGCCGCCGGTTCCGATAAGAGGAACATCTCTGAGCTCTCCAGCGACTTCATACACCATGCGCAGCGCTACCGGTTTGAGGGCCGGGCCGGATAAGCCACCGGTAATATTTCCCAGGACAGGGCGGCGGGTTTGGATATCGATGGCCATTGCCTTCAAAGTGTTAACCAGGACAATGGCATCCGCGCCGGCTTCGGCCACCGCCATGGCGACACTGACTACATCCGCCGTATTAGGGGTTAATTTGACCCAGAGGGGCAGCGAGCTGGACTTTCTTACCGCGGCGGTTACCCGGGCAGCGGAGGCACTGTCCGCCCCGAACTCCAGGCAACCGGCCCTGACATTGGGGCAGCTGATATTGACTTCGAGGCCGCTGACACCCGGAACACCTTCCAGTCTGGCAGCCATCTGGGCGTATTCCTCCGTCGTATTGCCGGCAATATTGACAATGACTGGAACCCTCCACCGGGCCCATACCGGGGCTTTCTCCTGGATCAAAGCTTCCAGCCCGATATTCTGAAGACCTATCGCATTAAGAATACCCCCGCGCGTTTCGGCTATTCTGGGCTGCGGATTGCCTGCCCGCGGTTCTAGAGTTGTCCCTTTACAGACGATAGCCCCCAGGGTTTGAATGTCAAAAAGCGGCTCGTACTCGGTGCCATAGCCAAAAGTCCCGGAGGCCGTCATTACCGGGTTGGCCAGAATCAGACCACGCTTATTTTTAGGAGCTAATTGGACTGAGAGGTTCATGGCTGCTCCAGCTTGATTATATTCCCCGTGTTATTAAAGATAAAATCATCACCGTAGGTTTGAGCCAGCAACAGCAGCGCCCGCATTCCCGTGCAATGCGATACCCCCAGTTTCTGCACCCCCATCTCATTGAGGGCGGAGATGGCCTGCCAGATTTGCTCATCCCTGGCATCCTTCAGGTGGCAGCCTCCCAGTACCATATGGATTTTCTGAACTCCTGCCACTTCCCGAGCCCGGCGGAGAGTATTAATCATTCCCCTGTGGGCACAGCCCAGGACTACCACCAGGCCTGAGGCGGTCTTAATCAAAATCGCCAGGTCATCCAAAACCCGGTCAGCCTCCCATCCACCAGGGGTCTTGATATATAGGCCGGTATCTATGTGTTCAAAATCCGTAGTCATCGGCACTTCACCGGTGGTCATGATATTTTCACTGAGCTTTACCGGTTCCCTGGTCAATACAAACCTGGCCCCGAGGCTCTCTAACTCTTCCCTCTGGCTGGCTATGCCTATGAACCTATCCGGCTTGCCTTCGCGCCGCAAATATTTGGGCTGCCAGATGTCTGGATGGGCAACTACCTGCACTTCTCTCCTAATTTTATTCAGGAGCACCGGGAGTCCACCGGTATGGTCAAAATGGCCGTGGCTAAGGACTATTTTATCGATTTTTTTGAGATCGATTCCCAATCTTTCGGCGTTTTGGCCAATGGAAATACTGGCTCCGGCGTCGAGCAAAATGCTGGCGTTATCAGCTTCTATGAGAAAGCTTAATCCCCACTCCGCCAGAACATCGGGTTGTCCGGCCGTGTTTTCACTTAATGTGGCTATACGTATTCCCACTATGTCCATCCTGGCCCCGGGCACACGGGCGGGATCAGATTTGTGAAGGCTTCGAATTTCGACCACCAAATAA
>JAGDMY010000290.1 GCA_017860765.1 Chloroflexota bacterium
TGGGGTAGAAATAAGAGCCACAGGCCTTGCACCTGCGGCCGATCAGGTAGCCCACCCCATCCGGGGTGAGCGGCAGCTTGTAGAGTCCATCCACCAGAGGGACCATCTTTTGCCCCGACGCAGCCCCTCGGTTAACCTTGATTGCATTCATCGGCACCAGTCCTCCTCGAAATTACCGAACGCCCCCGCTTCGGGCACATGGGATAACTAATGGAGATGTGGGCTAATGACTCCCGAACCCTGGAAAGCGGAGGGTATTTTTATCCATAGTAAAAGCCGCAGGCTGAAAAGTCAAGCGAGACCTCGATAAGAATTGCGATTTGAGGGCTGGAAAACAGGTTGACCGTGATGGAAAATGACATTAAGATAGAGGATAACACGGCCTGCAAATAATATCGAGGAGATGAAAGATGATTAAGAAGATCAATCATTTTGCCATCGTGGGGAATAATACGGATGATCGGGCAGCCCTGTTCCAGAAACTTTTCGGATTCGAGGTGCTGGAGGTGATGACGCTACAACAACAGGGGTTCAAATCCACCACCATCGGCAAAGACGGCGTCAGGGTGGAGCTATTGGAGCCCTTAAGCCAGGAGGGGGCCATCGCCAAATTCCTGGAAGAACGCGGCACCAGCCTGCATCATGTGTCTTTACAGGTCGACAACCTGGAGAAGGCCATGGAGGAACTGATCTCTAAAGGGGTTAAGTTTGTCAGCCCCAAGCCCATCGTGGTCAACCCTACCGACAGGGTCAATTTCATTCACCCCGGCTCCGCGGGAGGAATCCTCATTGAGATGATCGAAAGCTCAAGGTAAAATCAGCCCAGGGAGGTGTCGAATGGAAGCCAGCAACGGGGGAATGTTAAGTCCCTACCGGGTGCTCGATCTGACCGAGGACAGGAGCTATATCTGCGGCAAGGTCCTGGGTGACCTGGGAGCAGATGTGATCAAGATCGAAAAGCCGGGAGGCGACAGGGGCAGGAACCTCGGGCCCTTTTATCAGGATATCCCTCATCCCGAGAGGAGCTTATACTGGCTGGGATTCAATACCAGTAAAAGGGGCATTACCCTGAATCTGGAGACCGCAGATGGTCAGGAGCTCTTCAAAAAGCTGGTCCAAAAGGCCGATATCGTAATTGAGTCATATCCCGTGGGATACCTGGACCGCATTGGCCTGGGATATCAGGTTTTAAGCCAGATTAATCCGGGCCTGATACTGGCCTCTATCAGCGGCTTTGGCCAAGAGGGGCCTTACCGGGACCTCAAGGCCCCTGAGATAGTGATCTGGGCTTTAGCCGGGGAAGCTTATATGACCGGAGATGCCGACCGGGCCCCGCTCTATCCCAGCTTCCCCATTGTTTATTCCTTTGCCGGCACCCAGGCAGCGATAGGGATTCTGGTGGCCTTATACCAACGGGGGATCACGGGAGAGGGCCAGCAGATAGATATTCCGGCTTTCCTGGGGATAGCCTGGGCCTCGGGACCGGAGATGCAGGGGCTGTGGGCCCTGGATAAGACCCTGATCAAACGCACCGGAGGTATCTGGGCCCGGGCGCAGACCAGTGAGACCGGGGAGGTCAGCTATATTAATATTCCCCTGATCTACCCCTGCAAGAACGGGGGAGTAAAATTCTTTCCCTTCGTCGAAGAAGGGATGCTGCCCAGCACCGACGGGCTGACCCGCTGGGTTATCGAGGAAGGCTTTGCCAGCGAGACCTTGAAAAAACTGGAGTGGAGGACCTGGAACTGGCAGGCGGCCCGCCAGGAGATAGTGGATGATATTACCGGCTGCTTCCGGCGCTTCTTTCTCAGCCATACCAAGGCCGAGCTCTGGGAAGGGGCCAGGAAGAGGGGTATCCAGTCCTCCCCGCTTTTTACGGCTGAAGATATTCTTTCCTTCCCTCAGCTGCAGGCCAGAGAGTACTGGCAAAAGGTGGAATATTCCTACCTGGGGACCAGCCTGACTTATCCCGGGGCTTTTGCCAAGCTGGCCCAGGGTTCGTGTGCCTTAAGGAGGAGAGCCCCCCGGATCGGAGAGCATAATGCTGAGATTTACACAGGCGAGCTGGGTTTGAGCCCCGGGGAGCTGGTGGAGTTGAGACAGGCCAACGTTATTTAAGCCGGCGCAAGGAGGACAAAGTGGAGAAGAAACCCTTTGAAGGAATCAAGGTCCTGGACTTTACCTGGGCCGGAGTAGGGCCGTTTACCGTCAATCCACTATCTTTTTTCGGAGCGACCGTGGTAAAGCTGGAATCTCACCAGCGGCCGGACCCCCTCAGAAGCATGGGTCCCTTTAAGGATGGGGTGCCCAGCCCGGAAACCGGCTACTATTTCGCCTACTCACAGGCCGGCAAGAGGTATAACATCACCCTGAACCTGAATGTTCCCAGGGGCATAGAGATTGCCAAAAGGCTGGTCAGATGGGCGGATGTCATAGTCGACAACTACGCCACCGGAGCCCTGGAAAAGTGGGGGCTGGACTATGAGCATGTTAAAGAAATCAAGCCGGATATCATCATGCTGCGGTCCTGCATGTTCGGCCACACCGGCCCGTTGGCCAAACACCACGGTCAGGGATTTATCCTGTCAGCCCAGTCCGGATTTGATGCCATCTTCGGTTGGCCGGACCGGCTCCCGGCCGGCGTATTGGGCGCTTTCACGGACTATATCGCTCCCCAGTTTAACACCATTGCCCTGATAGCCGCCCTGGACTACCGGCGCCGCACGGGCAAAGGACAATATATCGATAACGCCCAGCATGAATCGGTAATCCAGTTTATGACCCCGCTGCTGCTGGACTATACCCTCAACGGGAGGGACTATAAAGCCGACGGAAACCACCTGGCCTATGCCGCCCTTGACCGGCTGGTAGAGCAATGGACCGGGCAGCATACTGCCGAAGAGGTCATGAAGCTTATGCAGGCCTCCGGTGTTGCCGCGGGAGTGGTGGAGAACGGTCAGGACCAGACGCGGGACCCTCAGCTGGAGCATTACAAGTTCTTTCCCGATGGTCCGGAGCACGTGATAATGGGCAAAGTACCGTTTAATCACGGCCCCAACTTCAGACTGTCCAAAGCCTCTTACGAGGTGGGACGGGCGACCATAATCGGCGAGCATAACGAGTATGTCTATACCAATTTTCTGGGCCTGACCTCCGATGAGCTGGCAAAATTATCTCAAGATGGGGTAATCTAATTATCAAAAAAAAATGATAATACCAAATGATAAAGAACTGGAGGGACTATTAGTATGGGTGAAGTTGTGCATACCTCTCGAATAAGGATTGTGAGGGAGAAGGGACCTACCCGTCGGGCTATGATAGAAGGCTTCGCAGAGCCTGTGCGGTATGGAGTTCATGGGGGGATCAAGAAATTCTACAATGTCACACCCGAAAAGGAATATGCCGCGACGCTTGACCACATTGTAGCGGCAACGGCAGGCTGAATGATGGGAACACTGGCCACGCTGATGGCCGGCAAAAAGATTCCCACCCCGGAGGAAAATTATTGGGCTGATGTTGAAGGCGATATTGAGAATGTCAACGGGGTTTTGAAGATCACCACGATAAGGGTCAAATATCACCTGAAGTTGGCTGAGGATAAAGTGCCAGACGCCCGGGACAGCTTTGCGAAATATATCAAGATGTGCCCCGCTGCCCAGAGCGTCATGGGCTGTATTAAAATCGAGGATGACTTAATCATTGAAAAATAGAGTCGGCGCCATATTAGCTGAGAACTTCGAATTCGGGTGCTGAACCGAACCTAGTTTCCGACCAGTTCGTGGAGTTCCTCGATGAGAATTGCCGGCGCGGTAGTGAAAGAAATATTTAGCATTCTGGTCAGCAAAACGGAAGCTTTCATGGCCTCTTTAGTGCCAGGAAAATCGGCAATCAGCACAACATCATGTTCTCCCAGCAGGGCGTAGACGGCTTTGATCTTTCCTCCGCACTTTTTCGCCAGAGATGCTGCCCGTTTGTTCCGCTCGGCGCTTATCTGCTTCATCGAATCGTTAGAATACTTGCCAAACATGAAATAGATGGCCATCCTGGTTCCTCCTTTATAAAATTCAGGGTCCGGTCTCACCACAATTGTTTAAGATACAGATGAACACAGATATATATATTTAACCACAATTTCGGATGTAAATAACGGGCATTACAATATTAAAAGAAGTTTAATAAAGAGTAAACTTATTTTAACTTAACTTTTCTTACCAACTTTTGAAGTAAATAGCCTGACGGTTAAGCGGGCTGTCAGGTAGGAAGATGGAAAATGGTTTGGCCCCGGGTGTACCGAGCCCGGAGCCAGG